>JALUMJ010000150.1 GCA_027040375.1 Campylobacteraceae bacterium | reverse complement strand
TTAATTTTAAGGAAATAGATTTGTTTGGTGTATTAACTGACTCATTTAAGAGTGCTATAAATAAGATAAGATTTGCGGATGATGAAAAGTCACTGAAAAAAGCTTTAGATACTTTAAAAAGGTCTTTGTTAAAAGCAGATGTGCACCACAAGGTTGTAAAAGAACTTTTAAAAAAAGTAGAATTAGAGACAAAATTGGCGGGCATCGGTCAGCTAAATTTTCTAAAATCTCTAAAAAATAACTTAACCGAAATCTTAACAGCCCCTGGCAATCAAGGTTTTGTATATTCATCAAAGCCACCAACTGTTGTTTTGATGGCAGGACTTCAAGGAAGTGGAAAGACCACTACAACTGTTAAACTTGCAAATTATCTGAAATTAAGACAGAAAAAAGTACTAGTTGCCGCCTGCGATTTACAAAGGTTGGCTGCGATTGAACAATTAAAGCAATTATGTGAAACAAATGAGATAGAACTGTTTTTTGATGAAAACGAAAAAAATCCTGCAAAGATAGCCAAAAATGCACTCAAAGAGGCTAAAAAAGGTCTTTATGATGTTCTTTTGGTGGATACCGCTGGGCGATTAGCCATAGATTCTGAATTAATGAATGAGCTTGAAGATGTTAAAAAATCACTTAGTCCAGACGAGATTTTTTATGTAGCAGATTCTCTAAGTGGTCAAGATGCAGTGAGAAGTGCAACTTCGTTTAATGAAAAGATAGGCATAAGTGGAGTAATACTAAGCAAATATGACGGTGATAGCAAAGGCGGAGTTGCCCTTGGAATAGCTTCGCAAGTTGGCATTCCCCTTCGTTTTATAGGAACAGGTGAAAAAGTAGCTGACTTAGAATTGTTTATGAGTGATCGTATCGTAAATCGTCTGATGGGCGAGGGCGATTTAGAGACTTTGGCAGAAAAAACAAGTGCAATCATAGATGAAAAACAAGCTAAAAGAATCAGCTCAAAGATAAAAAAAGGCGAATTTAACTTCAATGACTTTCTAGCTCAAATGGAACAGATGAAAAAACTAGGAAGTATGAAATCCTTGATGGGTATGATTCCTGGTATGTCAGGAATGGCAGGAAAATTAAAAGATGTTGATTTGGAAAATTCAGTCGAAATGAAAAGAATCAAAGCGATGATAGGCTCCATGACAAAAAAAGAGCGAGAATTGCCACCGCTTTTAAATAACAGCAGAAAAAGAAGGATAGCTGCAGGAGCTGGACTTTCACAGATGGAAGTAAACAGATTTTTAAAACAATTCAAAAATGCAGCAAAAATGGCAAAGAAATTTTCAGGCAAAAAAGGCATGCAAGACCTACAAAATATGCTATCCCAATCACAAAGACAAGGCATCCCGAGGTAATTGCCACCATTACTTGCTTTTTAACTCAAGAAGGAGTATATATTTAAAAGAAAAAATATTGCTGAGGTTTATTTTTTAGATATTGTCTTTGTAGTGGTTTCTAATGGGGAAAAAGAATAGTGTTGAATGGTGAATTATAAATTTTTAACCAACAAAGGATATAATACTGTACGATATAATGCAAGGAAATAATTATGCAAATTGTAAGTTTAACAGAAGCTAGAAATAATCTAAAATCAGTATTCGATAGTGTGTATTTAGAGAATGATGAAGTTATCATACATAGGAAAGGTAAAGAAAATGTTGTCGTTATATCATTTGAAGAGTATGATATACTTAAAAAAGCATTTTCTTACGACTATATGACTTGGCATAAAAAAGAGCTTGACAATATAGGAAAAATCGGATTTAATTCAAATAGTTTTGTAGAAGATAGCGAGGATTATACTCAATGGTAGGAAAGATTTATCTAGCAAAAATATATTTTACTGATTTGAGTGCATACAAAATACGACCTGTTTTGGTTATAAAAGAAC
>JALUMJ010000149.1:3647-7747 GCA_027040375.1 Campylobacteraceae bacterium | reverse complement strand
TGTTATAAGGATGTAGTGTGCAAACTTGGCTAGAGATAGAAAAATTTAGCAAATTGATTCATCTAGATATCTTAGCTATTGAAGATATGATTAAAAATGGAGATTTGATTACCAAAGAAGAGGATGGCAAAAGGTTTATAGAAGTTGATAGGGCTACTTACTCTTTAATCCCAACTTTAAAACAAGAAGTTTCTAGTGGTAGTGAAAAAGAGTTTTTATTAGGCAATGATTTTATAGAAAAAACAATTGGCACTATTTTGAGTTTGCATGAGAAAGTATTGGATGCAAAAGACGAAACCCTTGAAGCTTTAAAGGGAGAAAATAGATTTTTAAAAGAAGCTCTTTTTTCTATGCAAGAGTTATATGATGAAGATAGAAAAACAGCAGAAACTTTAACAACTCAACTTAAACTTGCACAAGAGGAGTTGGAATTTACAAGAAGAAAATATAAATTAATGTGGAATAAAGCAGTAGAAAATTATAAAAAATAAGGTATTAAGGAAATAAAAATTGTTAACTTTTAGTGAAATATTATTAAAATTACAAACATTTTGGCAAGACGAGGGTTGCACTATCGTTCAGCCTTATGATATGCCAGCAGGGGCAGGAACATTTCATAACGCTACATTTTTACGAAGTTTAGGTAATAAGCCTTGGGCTACTGCATATGTGGCACCCAGCCGAAGACCAACTGACGGAAGATATGGTGAAAATCCAAATCGTTTGGGTGCGTATTATCAGTTTCAAGTATTGATAAAGCCTAGTCCTGAGCATATTCAAGAACTCTATCTCAAAAGCCTTGAAGCTTTAGGCTTGGATTTGAGTAAGCATGATATTAGATTTATAGAAGACAATTGGGAATCACCAACGCTAGGAGCTTGGGGGCTTGGTTGGGAGATTTGGCTTGATGGTATGGAAGTAACGCAATTTACTTATTTTCAACAAGTTGGCGGAATCCCTTGCAACCCTGTTTCGGTTGAAATCACATATGGAGTAGAAAGACTTGCTATGTATTTGCAAGAAAAAGATTCTGTTTATGATTTGATTTGGAATGAAAACAAATATGGTGTCACAACTTATGGGGATGTTCATAAGCAAAGTGAATTTGAATTTTCAAAATATAATTTTGAAGTTGCAGATATTAGTATGTTAACAGAACAATTTAACAATGCACAGGCTGAATGCAAAAAATGTTTAGAGAAAAAATTACCATTGCCTGCATATGATTATTGCCTATTGGCTTCTCATACATTTAATGTTTTAGATGCTAGGAAAGCTATCTCGGTTACTCAAAGACAAAATTATATCTTAAAGATTAGAGAGTTAGCTAAAGGTTGCGCCGTAGAATACAAGGAAGGCTTAGATGCAAATTAGAGAAATTTATGATTTGTTAGATGAATTGAGTCCATTTTCACTCCAAAGCGAGTGGGACAATAGTGGGCTTTTGATAGGCGAGCTTGAAAACCATGTCGAGTATATATTTCTTAGCCTTGATATCGACAGTGATTTTATAGATAAGGTTGAAAAAAATTCACTCATCATCACTCATCATCCTCTTATATTTAAAGGATTGAAAAAAA
Organism: Campylobacteraceae bacterium; assembly: GCA_027040375.1. Classification (GTDB taxonomy): domain Bacteria; phylum Campylobacterota; class Campylobacteria; order Campylobacterales; family Sulfurospirillaceae; genus JAADIZ01. The sequence goes on along the minus strand of JALUMJ010000149.1, from coordinate 6,167 downwards.
TTGATTATTCAATTTACCCATCAAATATAATCAAAAAAATGATAGAAAAAAACATATCTTTGATTTCAATGCATACCAATTTTGATTTTACGCATCTAAACAGATATGTTACGGAAAATATCTTAGGATATGAGGTTAATTTGGTAGATAATTTTATTTGTTATTTTAGAGTTGATTCATCGCTAGAGTCACTTTGTTTAAATATAAAGAAAAAACTAGGTATAAAACACTTAAGAATTTCACCAGTGCATAAATATATAAAAAATTGTGCTATAGTGACTGGAAGCGGTGGAGATTTGATAAAGCAGATTGATGCTGATTGCTTCTTGAGTGGCGATTTTAAGTACCATCAAGCGTTGGAAGCAAGGGAAAATGGTTTGAGTATTGTAGATATAGGGCACTATGAAAGTGAGAAGTTTTTTGGTGAATGTTTGATGCAATATTTGAAAAATTTACCATTAAAGGTTATAATGTCAAATTCAAAAAATCCATTTGAATATATATAAGGATAAAAACACACATGAACAAGTATTTAAAACAGTTAATTGAGTTGTCAGATATTGACAAAAGTATAGATGGCTTTGGCCCAAGAGTAGAAAATATAGAGAAATCTTTAAGAATTGCCTTAGAAAAAGAAGCAGGTGTATCTTCGGTGATAGATACTTATAACGAAGAAATTCTCGAAGCAAAATTAAAGAAAAAGAAAAACGAACTGCATTTGGCTGAGTTGTCAGAAAAACAAGAAGAGTTAACTAAAAAATCAGCAATAGTTAAAACAGCAAAAGAAGTTAAAGCGCTTCAACTTGAAAGCGAAATTGCAAAAGAACAATGTGACTTTGCAAATGAAGAGATAGAAAGATTAGATAATTTTGTAGAATCAAAAAACACTTTAATCAAAGAAGAATCTGCTAAACTTGATGAAATTTCAAAAGAAGTAGCGGAAATTAAAAAATCAATTGCAGGCGAACTTGCAGACATAGAAAAAGAGAAAAAAGAAGTTTATTCAAATAAAAATAAACTAATATCTCTAATGGATCAAAAAATTCTCACTTTTTATGAGAAAATCAGAAAATGGGCTGGAAACACTACTGTAGTTCCTGTGAAAAAACAAGCTTGCTATGGCTGTTTTATGAGGCTTAATGACAAGGTATATTCATCTGTTATAAAGCATGAAGATATCGTAACTTGCCCACATTGCGGAAGAATTTTATACAAAGAAGAGCAGGAAGAAAAAGCGTAATTTTGGGTATAATTTACTATTTATTGGTATCGTTTTTTTATATCTTGGCGATACCATTTCTCTTATATCTAAGTTTTAAAAAAAAATATAAACAATCAATCCCTTCAAGATTTTTTCTTAGAAACAATAAACCCTTTAAAAAAGGCGGCATTTGGTTTCATGCCTGTTCGCTTGGTGAGGTTGTATCGCTTGAAGCAATAATAGAAAATTTAAAAGATTATAAAGTAGATGTAAGTGTAACAACTCAAACGGGAAATGCTAGAGCTAAAGAGATAAAAAATTGCACAGTTAAATATCTCCCATTTGAAGTTTTTTTACCATTTTGGGTAAGTAGCCATAGAGTGCTAGTGGTTACTGAAGCAGAATTGTGGCCTATGTTATTTGCCTCTGCAAAACTAAAGGGCATAAGAACCATATTGATAAATGCAAGAATATCTGATAACTCATATAATGGGTATAAAAAGTTTTCTTGGTTTTACAAGTGGGTATTTTCAAATATAGATGAGATTTTTGCTCAAAGTCAAAATGATAGACAAAGATTGTCAAGTCTTGGAGCTAAAAATATCAAGGTAATCGGCAATATAAAAAGTTTTTCAAAGCCTACTGTGTCAAAAAATTACACAAAGCCTCCAAAAAGAGTGATTGTGTTGGCGAGCTCACATGAAAAAGAAGAAGAGTTGTTGCTTGGGAATTTAGAGCTTAAGTCAAATGATGTATTGATAGTGGCACCAAGGCATCCTGAGAGATTTTCGTCAGTTTATAAGTATTTGCAAAATTTTTCAAAGCAAAATAATTTTAGTCTTGCAAAGTTGAGTGAAGAAAAAGAGATATCAAAAGATATAATACTTTGTGATGTTATGGGTGAGTTGATAAATTTATATGCTATAAGCGATATAGTTATCCTTTGTGGCTCTTTTATAGATGGAATTGGTGGACATAACCCAATAGAATGTGCATATTTTAATACAAAGATAATCAGCGGGCCATTTGTGTTTAATCAAAAAGCTCTATTTTCTTTGGTTGAAAATATTAAAATTTGCGAAGCACAAGAGTTAAAAACAATAAATTACGATGAATTAAATGAATCAAAAGTTATACAGACAAAACAAATGGAAGAATTATTAAAGGCAATAAAAAAATAAGTAAATTCTTGGCGAAGCCAAAGCTTTAGTCGCGAGGAATTTATCAGAAGCTTTGCTTCGTGCTTTAGTAAAAAAATAAGTAAATTCTTGGCGAAGCCAAAGCTTTAGTCGCGAGGAATTTATCAGAAGCTTTGCTTC
>JALUMJ010000149.1:0-3547 GCA_027040375.1 Campylobacteraceae bacterium | reverse complement strand
GCGAAGCCAAAGCTTTAGTCGCGAGGAATTTATCAGAAGCTTTGCTTCGTGCTTTAGTAAAAAAATAAGTAAATTCTTGGCGAAGCCAAAGCTTTAGTCGCGAGGAATTTATCAGAAGCTTTGCTTCGTGCTTTAGTAAAAAAATAAGTAAATTCTTGGCGAAGCCAAAGCTTTAGTCGCGAGGAATTTATCAGAAGCTTTGCTTCTAATAAAGGGGACAGTAAAATGAAAGAAAAAGCCTATAAGCTAGTGGCAATACAAGAGAAGATATCTAACAGATTGGCAAAAGATTTGATTGATAGAGGGTTGGTTTTTAGCAAAGGCAAAAAGATTATGGTGGCTCGTGGTGAGATTGATGCTGATTCAAAGTTTAGAGTTGAAAGACCTGCTAAGATAAAAGTGATTTTTGAAGATAGTAAAATTATCGCAGTAGATAAACCCTCTGCTTTAACTTCTGATGAGGTAGAAAAGAAATTTGATGCAAAGTTACTACATAGATTAGACAAGGGTACAAGTGGTGTGGTTCTTTTGGTCAAAGATGAAGAATTTCAAAAAAAAGCGATAGAAGAGTTTAGGCACAGAAGGGTTGAAAAAGAGTACTTAGCAGTAGTAAGTGGCAAAGTTGTCGAGCCTTTTAGCGTAACAGAGCCAATCTTGACTATAAAAAAAGGCAACAGCTTTTTTAGTAAGATTAGCAAGCACGGAAAAGAAGCTATCACACATGTAGAGCCTATGATGGTTGAAGGTAAAAAATCAAAAATCAGAGTTTTGATTGAAACAGGAAGGACTCATCAGATAAGAGTACACCTAAGAAGCAAAGGATTTTCTATAATAGGAGACAGTCTTTATGGAGGAAAAGAATACAAAAGATTGATGCTCCATGCCAAAAGAATATCTTTGCTAGGTTATGAATTTGAAAGCATTGAGCCAAAAGAATTTGTAAGATTTGAATAAATGATTTTGCAGATACCAGTCGATTCAAATAACTACGAAGAAGCAAAAATAACATCTTTTAACCAGAGAAAATATTGGCTTATAGCTGAGTTAGAAGATGGATATATAAGGCGCCATGATTTTTATGATGATGCTTGTAAGATTGATGATATAGTTGATTTTTTGATAGTTAATAACAAAGAAGAAGAAGTTGACGAATTTTTGGATGAAGGCATAGATATTTTGATTGCACCATTGCAGAAATACGCAAAAGATGTAGTCGAAGCTTATGTTTTTAGGGAATTACACGAATTTTGAAAAATTTTAAACTTTTATTTGAGGTAATTCCAAAGCATCCATCATTAAATATAGCCATAATAAATGAAAATTATGATTCTTGTGTCAATCAATTGGTTGATTTTTGTATAAATATTGAAGCAAATTTATATATAAAAACTATAAGTGAGTTAAATATTGAAGCTAAAAAAAATATTCATGTGGAAAATTTTTCTTTTGAACAAACAAGATATAACAAAAAATCCCTTCAATATGATTTTATATTTTTGTGTGCTCATAGCCAAGATTTGAGTGATTTAAGTGCAGTTTTTAAAAAATGTTATAGAGCTATAAAAAATGCAGCAAATATTTTTATAGTTTCTAAAAAAGAGAAATCGCAAGATATGATGGAACTTTTGGAAGAGACAAATTATGTAGCTGTAAGTCCGATAGAGTTAAATGATGATTATGAAATTGTTTGTGCAAAAAAGATGCATGGATGGAGAAAAGTTTGAATATAATAGATTTTGAAAATATCTATCTGTATATAAGTTTTCCATTTTTAGGTTTTTTAGGTAGGGGTTGGGTGTGTTTGGTTGTGCAGTGGTCTCTATATGTTTAAAGTCATCAACTTCGCAAAAACTACTTTTAACTCCAAATCTTTTTAGAGTTTCATCTACTAGCGTATAAGTTCCTCCAAAAAATCCACCTATATAAAGAACTTCATCACCAGAGCTTAAAATAGCATTTAAAACCATGGAAATAGCACCCATTCCTGAAGATGTTGCAATCGCACCAAAGCCATTTTTGAATTATCTGATAGACTTTACAGCCTAAACAAAAATCAAACATAGTTTCAAGTTAGTGTCAATTCTCCTTGAAGAGATTGGACAAGCTTTTGACATGTAGTGGTCTTTTTATGTTTTATGATGGAATAATAGCACAATTTTTTAAAGTCAAGTAAGTCTATAGATTTACTTATTTAAGGCAATAGTTTCAATTCTTTATTTGCATACCACAACATAAAAAGAGCTGAACCCCATACGATCAATGCTATAGTCCACCAAAAAAACACCAAAGGAGCATCTAAAAAAGTAAGCAAGCTAAAAAGTGCTATCGGAACTATGAGTTGCCTAAATAGACTTAAATATATCAAGATAGCTGGTTTTTTTATACCTTGGAGTAGTGATACATTTATAAACACTAACATGTAAGCATAAAGTGCTGTAGCGGCTGCATAAAGGTAGCCCAAACCTGCCTTTATAACCGTAACATCGCTTGTGAAGATTCCCATCAAATTTTTACCAAAACCAAATATAAAAAACATACCTATTATCCACATAATAAAGCCAATCTTTTGGGCTAAAGAGACAGTTTCTTTGACTCTATCAAATAGTTTTGCCCCATTGTTCTGTGATACTAATGAGAGAACGGCTACATTTATGCCGATGCTAGGAAGTAGTATAATTTGCTCAATCCTAACCGAAACGCCATAAGCTGCAACTACATGTTTCCCAAAAGGCGATATGTAATAAGTGATAAGAAACATACCAAGTGCCATCAAAAGCATATTTATAGTGGGAGGCATACCCTGTTTTAAAAAAGAAAACATTATCTTGCTATCAAATTCAAATTTAGGCATATCTTGCAAAAGGCGAGATTTCTTTAAGTTTAAAAGCAGATATAACATGCCAAAAAATTCGATAATGATAGTGGCAAGTGCAATACCTTGTACTCCAAGAGGTTTTATACCAAGGCCTCCTTTAACGAACCAAAAATCTAGCAATGTATTTAGAAAAAATCCACTAACAAGAAAGTTTCTGAAAACTTTTGTATTGCCCATAGAATTTAGCATTGCATTTGAGAAAAAAACCCCCACAAAAAAGACAGAACCTAATATGATGATGTTTATATAAGATAGAGCTTCACTAAGATAAGCACCCTTTGCTCCAAGAATTTTCATCAAAAATGGAGCTGCTAAAAGACCAATTATCGTCAAAATTATGGCTAGAGATATAGCTAATATAAGCGAATGAAATATAACTTGTTTTGCGTGTTTTTCGTCTTTCTTTCCAATCGCATTGCCTATAAGCGCAGTTACCCCTTGACTCATCCCACCTGCTACCGCAATGACTATAAAAAATGTAGAAAAAGTCAAAGAAAGCGCAGCTAAGGATTGGGTCGAAATCTTGCCAGCAAAGAAAGTATCTGTTACATTAAACATCGTATGAAAAAAATACCCTATCGAAGAAGGTATAGCAATATTTTTTATATGTTGTTTTATAGAGCCTTGTGTTAAATCACTAGTTCTGATTTTATTTTCCTAGTGTTTCTTCTA
>JALUMJ010000148.1 GCA_027040375.1 Campylobacteraceae bacterium | reverse complement strand
TTGTTATCGCTATGAGTCAATTTCAATTTTTCAAAGATGCAAATCTTAGTATGTATATTTTGGTTATTATTACGATGCTCACCATGTACTTTTTACCAAAGAAAACAAAAGCAGTTCCAGCTGGTCTTGTGGCGATTATCGCACTTACGCTTGTGGCTTATTTTTTTCACATGGACACAAAAACCGTTTCGGATTTAGGAAATATAAGTGGTGGATTACCAAAATTTTCTATCCCAAATACTCCTTTAAATCTTGATACTTTTATAACAATACTTCCATATTCTATCATCTTAGCTTTAGTAGGACTCATAGAATCCCTCTTGACACTTTCTGTTTTAGATGAGATGAGCGGCAAGAGAGGAAGTGGTAACAAAGAGTGCATCGCCCAAGGGGTTGGAAATACAGCTTGTGGTTTTTTTGGAGGTATGGCAGGATGTGCAATGATAGGTCAATCCATCATCAATTTTACTTCAGGTGGTCTCACTAGGCTTTCAAGTGCCACGGCTGCTATACTGCTTATAACATTTGTCGTTTCACTCTCGGATATAATAGGTATCATCCCAATAGCTGTTTTAGTTGGTATCATGTTTATGGTTTCAATCGAAACTTTTGAGTGGGCTAGTGTAGATAGGCTCAAAAAGATGCCAAAAACTGATGCTTTTATACTTTTAACCGTGACCATCATAACTATCTTTGAAGATTTAGCGATTGCTGTTATCGCTGGAGTTATCATATCCGCACTTGTTTTTGCATATCAGCAAGCAAGATTGACAAAAAGAGTAGAAATAGAAGAAGATGGAACAAAAGTTTATGAGCTAAATGGACCTCTATTTTTCGGCTCAGCAACACAATTTTTAAATGATATTTTTGACATAAAAGATGATCCAAAAAATGTCGTAATCGACTTTACAAATACTAGAGTGATGGACTCAAGTGGAGTAGAAGCGATAGATAAACTCACCAAAAAATACACCGCACTTGGGAAAAAATTAAAACTAAGGCACTTAAGCGATGACTGCATAGAAGCTTTACAAAATGCAGGAAAATTTTGCACACATGAGGTCGATAATCCAACATATAAAGTAGTCAGGGATTATTAAACCTATCTTTAAAAGTGCATTTTTGACAAAGTTCTTCTTTGGCTTTGCCCTTTTTGAAGCCTTTGATTATATTTTGGGCTCTTGAGCCACTTAATATCTCTTTTAAGCTTCTTACATGTAAGTTTCCCAAATCCATAATTCCATCACCATCAAGGCAACAAGGGACAACTGTTCCATCTGCTAGTATGGCTATTTGCGAAGTTAAACCATGACAAAAGCCATCTGTTTTGGTTTTGTTTTCAAGGCTTGGCCATTGAAAATAGTTGTCAAAATGTACTAAAATCTTTTTAGCCAATCTTATAGATTTTGGAGGATTTAAAAGCAAATCCTTATCAAATTTTATATCAAAATATAAGGATAATTTCTGAAATATCTGTTGATTATAGTGATTTTCAGATCCATTTTCATCCAAATTCCAAAGCCTGAGATTTATAAAAACCTCATCATCAACTCTTTTTTCACAAAGCTTTAATACCTCATTCATATACTCATCAAATGTGCATCTCATAGTATTTTTATTAAAACTATTAAGAGATATATTTATCTGCCTTAAACATTTATGAAATATATTTTTATGTTTAGCCAAGTAAGCACCACTAGTCGTAATCATCACTTGAAAATTTTGCTCATAGGCTATGAGCAAATAATCTTCAATATTACCAAGAGTAAGCGGATCACCCATCACATGTAAGGCTATTTCTTTTGTATATGGTGAGAGTTCTTTTAAAACATGAGTGAAAAAATCTAGCTCCATAGTGGTTGCGGGTTGTAGCTTTTGGGGACAAAAACTACACTCTAATCCAC
>JALUMJ010000147.1:5435-7813 GCA_027040375.1 Campylobacteraceae bacterium | reverse complement strand
GCTTTGGTTTGGATGTTTGATTCTATCACGCTTTCTCTCGTCGTCCTTTCCACTATTCCGCTTTCACTTCTTGGAGTATTGATTGGGCATCTAGTGATGGATATGAACCTAACAATGCCTTCACTTTTGGGCATCGTCGGTCTTAGTGGAGTTGTCGTGAATGATGGAATTATTATGGTAGATTCTCTCAAAAGAGCGAAAAATATGCAAGATATATTGACTCTTGCCACGAGCAGACTAAGGCCGATTCTTCTGACATCAATCACGACTGTTTTGGGACTTTCAACCCTAATGTTTTTTGCAGCTGGTCAATCAGTCATACTTCAACCAATGGCTATATCTTTGGGTTTTGGTATAGCTTGGGCTACGCTTTTAAACCTCTTTTATGTACCATTGCTGTTTGTGTTGATTAAAAAATTTAAGCACAGTGTAATATAAAATCATATAATATTAGTAATAATATACCTTAAGGAGAAGATTATGTCGATAGCAAAGAAGATGTTTATACCCATGTTTTTAATGTTGTTGCTTTTGGTGGCAGTATTGGTTGCAAATTTTTATATCTCATTATCAAAAGAGAGGAATAGAGTGCAAAATGGAGAGGTTAGTCATTATATCAATTTTTTCAATGACGAATACAAAATAAAGAGAGATACTGGTTTGGTTGATGCTATGTTGCTCAGTGGGAATGAGTATGTAACTTCTCTTGTTATGGATGGTGATAGAGCTTATTCGCAAAAAGGTTTGAGCGAGTTACTAAGAAATTTTAAAAAGGATACATCTCTTAAAAATATAAAAATTCACATACATGATGAAAATGTACATAGTCTGCTTAGGGTATGGAATCCAAAGAAATTTGGAGATGACCTCTCTTCTTTTAGAAAGACCATAGTGGAGGTAAAAAAGAGTAGAAAACCTCTTGTAGCGATAGAACTTGGCAGGGCTGGATTAGTTCTTAGAGGTGTGGCTCCTATCATAGAGCTAGGTAAATATATGGGTTCTGTAGAGTTTATGCAAGGCTTTAACTCCATAGTTAAAGATGGCAAAAAATTAAAGTATGATGTGCTTATAGTTTTGAAAAAAGAGTATTTAAAGGTAGCTACTCTTCTTAAAAAATCAAAAACTATGGGGGATTATGCATTGGCAGTTAGAGAAAATAGTGCAAATATGGAATTTTTTGGTGAGTTGAATGGTATGAATATTACAAAAACAAAAACTTTACTAAGAACTAAAAATTATGCTTTTACATCCATGCCTTTATATGATTTTAGTGGCAATTTAGTTGCTTATGCATTAATAGGTCAAAACAAAAAAATTGTAGATGCTACAATAAATGAAGCTACCACCGTTGTAAAAAATCAGATGATTATATCTCTAGTGGCATTTTTAATTCTTTTTGTTATATTGTATTTTGTGATAAGGTCTGCTGTACTTAAGCCTTTAAACAATCTGACAAAAAGAGCAGCTGATTTCTCAAAAGGAGATGGAGATTTAACTAGACAATTAGAGATAAACGGCAATGATGAGATAGCAAAGGCAAGCATAGAGATAAATAATTTCATAGAAAAAGTTAGAGTTATGACAGAGGAAGCCAAACACATATCTAGCGAAAACTCTTCTATCGCAAACCAATTATCTTCTACAGCCCTAGAGGTTGGTAAGATGGCTGAAAACTCTACAGAGGCGACTAACGAGGCGAGCACTAAATCTATAGAGATTAAATCAAATTTAGAAACTTCAGTCGAAGAAGCAAGAGAAGCAAGAGATGAGTTGGAACAGGTAAATGTCCATATGCATGAAGCCAATAAATCCATCTTAGCCCTAGCAAATGATATACAGCAAAGTGCTACGGTTGAGATAGAATTATCAGATAAAATACAACAACTCAGCTCAGATGCAGCTCAAGTAAAAGATGTATTGACTGTTATATCCGATATAGCAGATCAAACAAATTTATTAGCCCTAAATGCAGCTATAGAAGCAGCTCGTGCAGGTGAGCACGGAAGAGGTTTTGCGGTTGTAGCAGATGAGGTAAGAAAGTTGGCTGAACGAACTCAAAAATCATTGGTAGAAATCAATGCCACTATAAATGTGATAGTTCAATCTATAGTAGAAAGCAGTGAAGAGATGAGTGCAAATTCTAAAAAAGTAGAACAATTATCTCAAAGTGCCACAAGTGTAGAAGAAAAGATCAACGATATGACAAGCATATTGCAAAAAGCCGCAACAAAAACATCAGAAACTATAGAAAAAAGCAATACGGAAACGCAAAAAGATGTAGATGAGATAGCAGATCAAGTCTCTTTAGTGAGTGATATATCCTCTAAAAATGCAAGAAGTATGGAAGAGATAGCAAGTGCAGCCGAGCATCTAAATGA
>JALUMJ010000147.1:0-5335 GCA_027040375.1 Campylobacteraceae bacterium | reverse complement strand
TCAAAATAAAAGTACATCCCACAAAGCAAACCTATGATAAATACACCAGCATCTATCTTACCAGAAGCAAATCCAACTACAGCAGTTCCTGGACACCATCCTGACATAACCATGGCTCCCCCAAATAACACACCACCAACCAAATAAGGCCATACATAAGTATCGGGGATAAATATTTGTGTATAATCTATCCATCCATTGTAAGATGCTATGACTATAAGGGTTGAACAGGTGATGATTGCAGAAACTATCGTTTGAGAAACTTTTAAATTTTTAAAATAAAATACAGGTGCTATATGTTTTGCACTTCCAAATCCTGTTCTCTCTAAGACTATTCCAAAAAGTGCACCAATAATCAAACCATATAGTAAGTTGGAATTCAGATCAATCGTGCCAGTTGTAAATAATGGATACATATCTACTCCTTCTTACATATTCCACTGTTTTTTAAACAGTGGGGCAAGCATAAATCCTGTGCCAAAAGCAGCAAACATAAATATCCAAGTACCAGCACTAAAAGTAGCAGCACCATCTAGTGCTTGACCACTGGTACAACCTCGCGCTAGTCTTGTAGAACCTGCCATTATAAATCCACCTACAAATGACCAAATCAATCTTTTATACGCAGGATATCCATCGCCTCTATCTATGCCTTGTTTGATTCTTCCTGCAAACATAGCGCTTATATATCCACCTAAAAAGATGCCAAATACTTCAACGACTGTCCAATTTGCCAAAGCATTTCCTTTAAATAAATATTTGGATGCATAGGAATTGTCTGCAAATGTTGAGTCCTGCAAAAAAGCCAATTGAGCAGCAATTCTTGAAAATGCGCCACTTGCACCCATGCCTTGACCCGCTACCATAAAGCTGATAAACAGAACAATGCCCAAAATCACACCGGCTACTAGCGGATGCCAATATCCATCTTTTTGATTCATAAAAATTCCTTCTTAGTTAATAAAATAAAATTGTAGTTAGATTTTGAAGCTTCCCTAAGAGAAGCTTCAAAGTGAGATTTATGAGACAGTTACAACTACTGGAGTTGATTCCCAAACACCGTGTTTTGTACAGTATGCTTGAGCTACAAGATTTAGTTTTTTTGTTGTTGGCACTATGTTAAAAGTTACCTCTACATGTCCTTTTGCACCTTGTCCGCCAAGTGTTCCAGCGACATAGTCAGCTCTTCCTAAAAGAGTTTCACCATTGTATAAAGCTACATTTGCGATGTAGTGGTCAAAATCATCTGGATGAGTATATTCATTTCCAACTTTTACAGTAACGCTAAAAACTTCTCCACTTTTTGCATTGTCGCTGCAATGAACAAATGGTGAGTGTCTATCTATATAATCTTTTTTAGATTCTCTTTCAACTGTGTCTATATCGACATAACGATTAATCTTTGGCATATTTTTTCCTTTTGGTTAATTTTAAAAGGTCATTATAATATAATTAGGATTAAATTTGTCTTATTTATATTAATTTTACCTCAACTGAATGATTGTCCAATCCGATATCGCTTTTATTTACAACTCCAAATGAGAGCAATAATACCTCAGCGATACCAAAAACACTTAAATCAATATCTCTTCCAACGATTTTTTCTAACTCTTTTTGATGCTTATCAAACATAACAAAACTTCTAGCATCATTAATAACAACAAAATCAGCAGCATTATCAAATATATCAAGCATTAAGCTTCCAGCCATCTTAAATGACAATGCACTATTTACATCGTTGATTTCGTATCCGCAAACTTGGTTTTTTAAGTCATATTTTACTAGGTTTAAGCCAATCGTTTCAAGCAGTTTTCTATAGTTTGATTCATCACTATATCTTTTTACTTGACATTGATATGAACCTAAATACAAAGCTGCATTAAACTTTTCAAAGCTATTTTTGATATTTTTTTTGATTTTAGCAATTCCCACTTCATTGACTAAGAAATCAGCTAGAGAAACTATATCTATCTCTTGGTTGATTTGATATTTCTCTTCCATCGCTGATTTAAATTTTTCATCTTCTTTTAGTTTGGTAAGTGTTAAATTTAGCGATAAAAAGGAACTATCTTCAGCGCATACTATGTCGCTTTTAGCTTCTGTTGCTAAACTTAAGATTTTTGCATTTGCATCATGAAAGGCATTTTCATCTAAGCCTATGGATTCGCATCCGATGTCTCGTGGAGCATTTTTTAGCGAAGGGGCTTTTATATTTAAGAATTTAAATAGTTCATTTGTTGATTTTACCAATGGGGATGTTGAATTTATATCTATGATTGAATCGTATAATACATATTTTTTCATGCTTGTGCCCTTCTTTTTAAAACTTCACTTTTTAATTCATTTATTTTATTTTCAATGGTAAAATCAGTAGGAAATGTTTTTCCACATAGATTTGTATGTAGCCAGATACCAGTCTCTTTGTTGTCTATCAAATCCAAGATATCTCCTGCTTGAGCGAAATGTTTTTTTGTCATCTCGTAAGCAAACAAGAAAAGTGCATCACCTTGAAAAGCATCATCATATAAGTAGGTATCTGATGCATAGTGATAGATGACAAGTTCATCAAATCTTTTTTTATCGCTAGAATCCACAAAAGGATCTATTAAGTCAAATCTATCGTAAAAATCATCAGTATTAACAATCAAATCTTTTTTTGCACGCTTTTCACTCATAGGCATAAGTGTTAATTCTTTTCCAAATTCTGATACTATATCGCAAATTTTAACATTTGTAAAAAGATTTTTGCCACCAATCTTTATGGCTGCATTTTTTCCAGTTGGATAATCAAAAAGCCCATCTTCTTCTTTTATCACAGCCAATAACTGCTCCACCGTTTTATCTCCATCAATTTGGATGATATGTTTTTTGTAAAATGGAAGATAGTCACATTTCGCATCAAATCTAAATACACTCAATCTAAGCTTGTATGTCATAACACTTACTCCTTGGCATAATTTCCCATTAGTTTACTGTAAAAAAGCTTAAAAAGTATAAAACTGCTATAATGCTACAAAAGTTTAAGGATAGAAATTGAATCGATTATTTTATTTAAACCATTCGCCAATAAATGTACTTTTTACTAAAAATTCTAGTGATTTTGTAGTAGATGAATTGCCTCTGTATGAGTTTAGCGGAGTTGGTGAGCATCTTATCTTACATGTAAGAAAAAAAGATATGACTACTTGGGGTATGATACAAGTTTTGAGTGAAGCATGTGGAGCAAAAACAAGAGATTTTGGATATGCTGGCTTAAAAGATAAGGATGGTATGACCAAACAATACATCTCAGTCCATAAAAGTTATGAGAAAAAACTAGAAAATTTTACTCACGAAAACATAAAGATACTCTCTAAAACATATCATAATAACAAGATAAGGATAGGGCATCTAAAAGGCAATAGATTTTTCATAAGATTAAAAAGAGCAAATAAAATAGATGCTCAAAAATTGCAAAGTGCTTTAAAAACTCTAGCAAAAGAGGGCTTTCCAAATTTCTTTGGTTATCAAAGGTTTGGAAGAGACGGAGATAACTATATCTTGGGGAAAGAGATATTAGAGGGTAAACGAAAAGAGCGAAAAAGAAAGATGAAGAACTTTTTCATAAGTGCATATCAAAGCCATCTTTTTAATGCTTGGCTTTCAAACCGACTTAAAATTGGACATATGTTGGAGGGATTTAGCGATAAAGAAGTAGAGAAAACGCTAGGTTTTTCAAAGCAATTAGTCAAAGAATTAAAAAAACAAAAAAGATTTTTCAAGATTTTTAAGGGTGATGTGATGCATCATTACCCAGCTGGAAAAGCTTTTGTTTGCGAGGATTTGGAAGCAGAATTGCAAAGATTTGACCAAGAAGATATAACACCAACAGGATGGTTGCCTGGTGGAAGAAGTATGAGATGTGAGGATTTTGCTAAAGAGTTAGAAGATGCAGTATGTAAAGAGGCTGAGCCATATCTAAATCAGATGGATGGCGCAAGAAGATTTGCTTGGGCTTTCTTGGGAGACGCGGAAAGTGAATATAAAGAAGAGCAGGGCTGGTTTGAGATGCACTTTTCTCTCCCAAAAGGTTCATATGCCACAGTTATTTTAGAAGAATTAACACATCAACTCAAATAATATGGTATAATCCCGCTCTAAAAAGGTACGATGAGTGATTGCCTGCCCATACTTTAGACAAACCATCTCTTTAGAGTTTTATAATATGATTGTCTAAAGTATGGGCAGGAGGAAAGTCCGGGCTGCATTGAAGCAGAGTTCCGTCTAACGGACGGCTGGGGTAACCCAAGGGAAAGTGCAACAGAGAGTAGGTTGCCTGCCCATATCTTTTAAGGTATAGGCAGGTAAAAGTGAAACGGCGGGGTAAGAGCCCACCAGAGTCTAAAGCAATTTAGATTGCTATGTAAACCCAACTTGCAGCAAGAATGGATTGGTTTCGCTTCATATTTTGACCATTCGCTAGAGTGTTATCGTAAGATAGCAAGTAGATAAATAATCACTCGCGACAGAACCCGGCTTATAGTCGTACCTTTTAAGTTTTTTTATAAATTTGGGTGAAAACGAATATAAACCCTATAATTACAAGAGCTATGAGCGAAATGATTACGGCTATATTTTCTCCAAAATAGTTCCATATCAGTCCTGTAAAAATAGCTCCTAGTGCACCGCTTATGGCGACTCCTCCATAAAAGAGACCATAAACACTTCCTCTGTTTTTAGCATTCTTTGAGATATATGCTCTTATGGAATTTACGCTTGAAACCATAAAAATACCCAAGAGTATAAAACCTAAAATTATAAAATTCAAATATAGCGACAGGATAGATGCTATGCCAAATAAAAAAGAGATGAAAAGAACTTTTTTTGCTCCGATTTTATCCACTTTTAAACCAAAAAAGTAACTAAGCAGAGTTTGAGTGAGATTGAGAAGTATCATCAAAAGTGGTATATACTCCAGTCTATATCCCGCCTCTTTTGCTTTTATGAGATAAAAAGAGTCATTAAATATAAAAAATGTAAATACAAAAAAAAGAAATAATACAGGAAACAAAGAGATATCTTCTTTCAAATCCAATTTAGTTGCAGTAGTTTGTGGCTTTTTTGGAGCGTCTTGTACAAAAAAGATGACGATAATCACAGCAAAAATTCCTGGTAACAGAGTCCAAGCAAAAAGAGCGTTAAAGACCCTTGCATTTTGTCCAAGAAAGTATAAAGCACTAAAAGCGATGATGCTTCCGCTAAGCTCTCCTGCTATATCCATGGTTTTATGAAAGCCAAATGTTTTACCGCTCTTTCCTTTTTGTGAATAAGCCGATATGAGGCTGTCTTTTGTCGC
>JALUMJ010000146.1 GCA_027040375.1 Campylobacteraceae bacterium | reverse complement strand
TTCAACGCCTTTACAGAATCTACAGTAAATATATCTTTAAGTGCATTGATTAAGTTTTGATTTTCTAATTGTCTGCTTCCGTATTTATATGTATCTAATTCATTTTTACTCCATACATATTTAGAATAGAGTGTTTTGATATAGTGAAGAGTTGACTCAATTTTGCTTAAGCCCCTTTTTTCAAAAAATATCCACCATAAAGATAAAAATATACCATAAATTGAAGCATAAAATGCAGTACCTACACCACTTAAAAGAACGCTAATCTCATGGTCTAGTGCATTTGTATTTTGCACAGAAAAATCTGGCATGGAAAGTGCAATAGATATAAATGTTCCTAAAATTCCAAGCATTGGAAATACAGTTGTTGCTATGGACGAGAAATTGTCATTTCTAAGTCCATTAGTATAATCTTCCAAAAAATCATCTATATTTGAGAGAGATTTTTTCTTCTCTCCTATAAGAAGCATATTCTGATTTAGATACTCTTGTAGTTTATCACCTATGTCATAAAAAGAGTTCCTAAATGAACAAGCTGCAAAGTTTGCATTGTGTTTTACGAAAAATATAAAAATAAAAAAGATGATTCCTAACATCACGATAGTGTGCATTTCAACTTTTAGAGGTATATATCCTAGATATGCTACAATCGCACCTAATAAAATGAGAAAAGGAACGGAAAAAATAACTAAAAAATTTGGAAAACAATTTGATGATTCTTGATGTGTTAGCACTATTAGCTCCTATATTGTAATAATTGAAATATTATAACATAAAATAGTAAAGAACAATTTTAATCAAAACTTGATATAAGTCAATGTATTTAAGACATAAATATATTATACTTACTTAAAAGTTATGAAAAAAGGAGAAAATGCGTGGTGGTCAAAAGTATATAGGCGCACACAGTGAAAAGGTTAAGCGTTTAAAGAAGCTTTAAAAATGTCATATGCAGTTATTTAAGGTAGCTGTAAATCTAAAAGGAGAAAAAATGAATATTAGTAAAGTAGTGGGATTAGTTGCTGGTTCTATGCTAGTTGCAAGCATGGCACAAGCGGGAACTTCAAAGATGAACTTTGCAAAAGTTTATGAAAATGAATGTCAAGGTTGTCACGGTCCTATTCATCAAGGTGGTGTAGGAGCAGATCTTAGAACAAAAGCATTGAAAAAGAAAAATGCAGAGTTTTTAGCCGAAACCATAATGGATGGTCGTCAAGGTACTGCGATGCCAGCTTGGAAATCAACTTTTTCTAAAGATGATGCTTTTGGCATGGTTAATTGGTTAATGAATTGGAAAAATACAGTTACTTTAAAACTATCTTTAGCAGATGTACATAAAAGTTGGAAACAGCTAGCAAATAGAAAGATGTTATATAAAAAATATCTCAAACCAGCTGATGTAAAAAGCCCAAGAGATATAATGTTTGCAACTGAAAGAGATGCTTCTTTGGTTGACTTTATAGACTCTACTACAGGAAAAGTACTTTCTCGTCATAAGGCTGGCTTTGCTGTACATGTAACAGTGACAAACAAAAGAATGCCAAGATATGCTTACTCTATCAGTCGTTCTGGTCGTTTGACTATGTTTGATTTAAATGCTCCTGGTCAACCAGCACTTGCAAGTGTTCAAGTAGGTCAAGAGTCTCGAGGACTTGCAGTTAGTCCTGATGGAAAATATGTAATGGCAGGAAATTACAATCCAGGTGGTGCTGTTTTATGCGATGCAAAAACACTTGAGCCTCTAAAAGTATATCCAACAGCAAGCGTTATCGACCCTGATGGAAATATAGGACCAAGTAGAGTTGCTTATATAGCAGATACTCCATACAGACCTTATTTTACATTTGCACTAAAAGATGGCGGACATGTGTATGTTGTTGATTATTCAAAACCTGGTTTTCCAATCGTAGCAGATATTCCAAATATTGGAAAAATCTTACACGATGCATTTGAAAACGAGGGAAAAGATGAAGGCAGATTTGTTTATGTTGCTTCTCAAGGAAGTGATTTGATGGGTGTAATTGACCTTAAAAATCTAACATTGGCTGCTAAAATCTATACTGGACCTGGTTCTAAGCCACATCCTGGACAAGGAAGTTCATGGTACAATAAAAGATATGGTCAATTAAATGCAACAAACAGCATCAATGTTGGAAATGCAGTTATTTGGGATATGAACAATGAAGTTGTCGCAAATGTTCCAACAGCTGGTGGTGGACTTTTTATTGGTACAAGTAAAGATACTCCGTATGTTTGGTCAGATTGCGTTCTTGGTGGAAAAGCAAACTATAATAAAGTTTACTTGATCAACAAACAAACTCTAGAAACTGACAGAATTATCGAAGTTGGAAAGAAAAAAGGACATCTTATTGATGCTCATACTGGAAAAATCCTACAAACTTGGGATGCAACTCAGTACAAAACTGTTAAACACCAAGAAGTAGCTTCTAAAATTTCAAATGAAAAAGTGGTACCTTATACTGCTAAAGTTGGAATGAAAGTTGCAAAACCTGTTCAACCTAGACTTCTTCACGCAGAACCTGCTAACCATGGTAAATGGGTAACAATCAGTGAATGGACAACAGGAAGAATTGGTATCTATACTAACAAAGGTAGATTTGTAAAATACATTTACAACCTAACTACGCCTACATTTACATACTCTGTTGAACATAGAGAAGAGATCCCAGGCGCTTAATTTAATTTATCCCCTCTGTATTAGAGGGGGTATTTCACCGATAAGGTTAAAAAATGAAAAAGTTTTTTTTCTTTGCTCTGTTTAGCATACTTTTGTCTGCAAATTATCTCACAAATAAATCTTGTAGTGAATGCCATGAAAACATATATGATGAATTTCAAAGTTCCATGCACTCCAAGACATATTTCAACGATGAATTGCATAGAAAAGTAGCACAAAAAGCAGCTATACAGGATAATTATGACTGCTCTACTTGTCATATGCCCTCAGCTAAAAATCAAAAAGGGCTAGGTGATGGAACTGCAAAACCAAATTCGATAAGCCAAAGAGATAAAGACGGGATCAGCTGTTTTTATTGTCATCAAATTGCTTATGTTAAAAAAGCTCATATTAAAAATAAAATTATTTTGACTAGACAAATTGAGGATTATAAACCTACTATATACGGCTCATTGAAAGACCCTCAAGAGAGTGATAAACATACTATGACCCATAGTCCCATATATACTAAATATGTTTGTTCGGGATGCCATTCTCACAAAAGAAATTCGCACGATACATTAATCTTTGATGCCATGGGTGACAATATGGATAGCAAAGAGTGTATAAAATGTCATATGCCATTAGTGGATGGTAAAGTTGAGAACATGGATAAGAAATCTCGCAAACAACACCATGACCACAGTTTTAACGGCATACATGACATGAGCATGAGACACAAAGGAATTGATTTAAAGATTAAAGTTTTTGGGAAAAGGATAGAGGTTGATATCACCAACAAAATGCCACATCCGCTTATCATACAAGTTGCTAGATTAAAATACCTCGAATTAACAGTAAGAAGAGGTAAGAAGATTATCTGGAGAAATTACAAAAATAATCCAGGAAACGATAGGCAGGGTGCATTTAAAATTGACTTTTTAGGAATTGACGGAAAGCCTGTTGTTATACCTGCTTTTGCCTATAAAAGAGGATTTGTAAATAATATAGAAGCAAAAAAGACAAAAAAGCTAAATTATGTAGTTTCTGGTTTAAAAAAAGGTGATATAATCACCGCATCCATGTTTGTTATACTTGCAAAGCCTAGCTGCTGGAAAACTCTAAATTTACAAAATTCCAATTTGAAAAAACCGATGCTTTTAAAAAGCATAACATACACAATAAAGGCTAAAAAATGAAGAAAAACATAGCATATATGCTTTTTATACCTCTGGTATTCTCTAGTTTATATGCCAAAGATTACAGCGGTGAAAAACTTTTTAAGGAGTATTGTTGGGGCTGTCATCATCAAACGGCGCAAGCTTTTGGACCCTCATTTGAAAGTATAGCAAACAAGAGGAGTAAAGTTCAAATCATAGCTCAAATAGCTGACCCTAACAATACATATAAAACTTTAGGATACAAGATAAATTCTATGCCGTCTTTTGATGATTTAAATGCAAAAGAACTTCAGGCATTGGCTGATTATATATATAAATTTAAGGATAAAAAATGAAAAAAATCTTATACTCGCTCATAGGCATGCTACTTCTTTTTACAACTCTTCAAGCAGGAGAAAAAATATTTGTAGTTGAAAGAGAAAACTCGGCACTTGCAGTTATAAATCATAATCTCAAAACAAATGAGATTAAAAACTTACACAATTTCAATCACGCCGTTGTAAAATTTCGTGGAAATGATGGTTATGTCATCACAAGAGATGGTTATGTTATCAAATTTGACCCGATAAAAGAAAAGAAATTAAAAGAGTACCGAACAAGTAAGAGTGCCATAGGTTTTATTATAGGTAAAAACTTTTTAGCAGTTGCTAACTATGACAATAAAACAGTAGAGATACTAGATCGTGACTTAAATCCAGTACAAAGTATAAAAACAGATAGTAGAAATGTAGGTATCAAGTTATATAAAGATTACCTCATCTTTGCTTGTATGGATAAAGATCAACTTTGGGTAATGAAAGATGAAAATGTAGGTAAGAAAACTCCCCACTTTGTACTTTATAAAAAAGTAAAAAACATCGGAAAAGTACCATTTGATGCGATGATAAATAAAAATCTTTATGTTGTTGGATTGTTTAATTCTCCAGATATCGGTGTTTTAAATCTTGATACAATGCAGTATAGAAAAGTGCATCTTGCCCTTGGCAAGAAAGATAGAATTTTAAAAGTTCCTCATTTTGGTTTCTGGAGTATCTCTAAAGGTAAATTTTTCATACCAGCCGTTGGAAACAAGAAAGTGTTTGTTTTTGATCATCAATTTAATCTCATAAAAGCTATAAAAATCAAAGGAAATCCCGTCTTTACTTCTTTAAGTCCTGATAAAAAATGGCTTGCAGTTACATTTAGCGGAAGAGATTTCCCATTTGTTCAAATTATAAATACAAAAACATTAAAAATAGTCAGAACTTTTAAATTTCCAGGTTGGATTTTACACTTAAGGTGGTCAAATCAATCAAAAAATCTCTATTTTAGTGTAAATACTAAAAATATGGTTTTAGCTTACAATGTCTCAAATAAAGATCCTAAAAAATGGTGGAAGCACTTTGAGTGGCCAGTTCCTAAGCCTTCAGGAATATTTTTGTTCGAGTACAAGGGAAGATAATGTTTAGGTTGTCAAATCTTATAAAATCTGTAACAAATGGACAAAAAGAACGCTCGTTAAATGGTAATATTATCATTTGGAATTTTACAAATCGCTGTAATCTTGCTTGTCATCACTGTTACAGTTATGCAAATCCAAATTCTGAGGATTTTTTAACTACAGAGTTTATAGTAGATTCCATAAAAGAGTTGAAAAAAGCGGGTATAAAGTTTGTTATATTTTCTGGCGGTGAGCCACTTATCAGAAAAGATATATTTGTTATTTCAAAAGCTATGAGAGAAGCTGGAATCATAACCTATCTTTCAACAAACGGTTTATATGTTGATGAAAAAAATGTAGATAATATAATAAAATATTTTAATTATATAGGGATAAGTATCGATGGTATAGAAGAAGTGCATGATGAGTTTCGTGGTTTAAAAGGTGCATACAAAAAGAGCTTAGAGGCCATAGCACTTATACAAAAACATGGCGGAAATGCTGGGATTAGATTTACTATTACCAACGAAACAAAAGAGAGTTTTTATAGTATGTTTGATTTAGCCGAAGAGATAGGCGTGGATAAAATATATATATCCCATCTTGTCTATTCTGGTAGAGGACTTGATAACTTAAAAATTGATATAAGCAAAGAAGAGAGAAGGAAATTTGTAGAATTTACTATAGATAAAGCATTTGAATATATAAAAGATGGAAGAGATATCGATGTAGTTACCGGCAATATGGAGATGGACGCTATAGTTTTTCTAAATATATTTTCTAAAAAGTATCCAGAACTTAAAGATGAAATGATAAAAAGACTAAAAAGCTGGGGAGGAAATAGTGCTGGAGTAAAACTAGGTAATATCGACTGGCTTGGAAGGGTGAAGCCTGATCCATTTTTTCCTTATTATATAGGAAATATGAGTGAAACTCCTTTTAGTGAAATTTGGTTAAATAAAGATAATGAGATGTTAAACAAGTTACGAGAATATCCAAGAAAAATCAGTGGATATTGTAAAGATTGCGGTGTATTGGATATATGCAATGGTGGCTCAAGAAGTAGGGCAAATGCCATATATGATGATTTATGGGCACAAGACCCATCTTGTTATTTGAGCGATAATGAAAAGAGAGGATTATAAGTGACATACCTAACAGGGGCAGGACCAGGAGAATTGGAGCTTTTAACTATTAAAGCCCTAAGAGTTATAAAAGAAGCAGATGTGATTATCTATGATAGGCTTGCAAATCCCCAAATCCTAAAAGAAGCAAAAAATGGATGCGAATTTATCTATGTTGGCAAAGAAGATGGACATCATATAATGCCTCAAGACGATATAAATGAAACCATATATCAAAGCTCACTAAAATACAACACAGTCGTAAGACTAAAAGGCGGAGACCCTTTTGTCTTTGGAAGAGGGGGAGAGGAAGGAATTTATCTAAGAGAGCGTGGGATTAAGTTTGAAATGATTCCTGGAATCACTTCAGCTATTAGTGTTCCTGCATATGCTGGGATTCCAGTTACGCACAGAGGAATAGCAGTATCCTTTAGGGTTATAACTGGTCACGAAACTTCAGATAAAAAAAGCTCACAAATAGATTGGGAATCTTTTAAAAATGACGAAACCATAGTATTTTTGATGGGTTTACATAATTTAAGAAAGATTAGTAAAAAACTTATAGCTATAGGAAAACCCGAAGATTACCCAGTTGCGGTTATAAGCAGAGGAACTACAAGTGAGCAAAAAACTATAGTTTCAACTCTGAAAAACATATCAAAAGATGCAAAAGATTTACCAACACCAGCACTTATAATAGTTGGTGAAGTGGTAAAATTAAGAGAAAATCTAAATTGGTTTGAATCAAATTAAAAAGTTGAAATATTCTTTGACTTTTGAATCTAAAAGTTTCATTCTGTCTTTTCCTTTTGGCAAACTAGCTCTTAGTTTTTTCATTTTTTTTAAAAAAATATTTATGTCTTTTGGTAAAATATTTTGGATGTATTTTCTTAAATGTTTTGCAATAGCAGGGGATGCTCCTGAAGTTGAAACACAGATAGTCAAATCCCCATCTTTGATATAAGAGGGAAAGATAAAATCACAATATTTTACAGAATCTACTGCATTACAAAGTATATGCTTTTGTTTTGCTTCAAGATATATCTTCTCTTGCAGTGCCATATCATCAACCGCTATCACTATGATATCAAAGTTATCTATATCGCCTACCTCATATGATTTTTTTTGAATAGCTAAATTATATTTTTTAGATAATTTGATAATTTTATCACTTGTGTCTTTTGCTATGATAGTTATATCGCTTGTAAAATCAAGTAATTTTGTCAATTTCTCAAAAGCTATATTTCCACCACCTATTATAGCTATCTTTTTATCATCTAGTTTTAAAAAAGCAGGAAAATATGCCATTGGTTCTCTTTTTGATTTTCTTTTATTCTATCATAACTTAACATAAGTTTCTTTGATTTATATCAATTTATTTTATATGAAATAAATGTATAATGAGTATAATGTAGATATAAACAAGGGAAAAAATGAAAGACAAAATACTATACGAA
>JALUMJ010000145.1 GCA_027040375.1 Campylobacteraceae bacterium | reverse complement strand
TATTGCCAGATTTGCTTCCAGCTCGCTCTATTGCTTGTTCTATCGTATCAGTTGTCAAAACCCCAAAAGTCACTGGTTTTTGGTGTTTCAATGCCATATTTGCTATGCCTTTTGTAGCTTCAGCAGATACATAATCAAAATGTGGAGTACTTCCTCTAATCACAGCTCCGACACAGCAAACAGCGTCATATTTGCCACTACTTAAAACTTTATCCAATGCAAATGGAATCTCAAATGCACCAGGGACTAAAATTAAATCTAGATTTTTTTCATCTCCACCATGTCTTAAAAAAGAGTCCTTAGCTCCCTCAACCAATCTATCCGTGATGATATGATTAAACCTAGCATTTATAATCGCTATCTTTTCACTGCCATCAAGTGACAATTGTCCTTCTATTACATTCATGTCTATCCTTATTAATTATTATATATATTATACTATATTTTATTTTATGCTATCTTGTATCTTTTTGATGTCATTTATCGCTTTGTCTAAGGCTTCCAGGCTTAACATATTTGGTCCATCACACAGAGCGGCATCAGGGTTTGAGTGAGTTTCAAAAAAGAAACCATCTACGCCTATGGCTGCGGCTGCTCGTGAAAGTGGGGCTACGAACTCTCTTTTTCCGCCGCTACTTCCTCCTACGGCTCCTGGCATCTGAACTGAATGTGTTGCATCAAAGATAACTGGTGCAAATTCGCTCATGATAAGAAAACTTCTCATATCTACTACTAAGTTTCCATATCCAAAGGTGCTTCCTCTCTCCGTTAGCCAAACCTTGGCATTTTTTGCCACTTCTTTACCCTCTTCTTTTATGCCTCTTGTTTCTAAAACTTTTTTTACTGAGTATCTCATATCAGTTGGATTTAGAAACTGCCCTTTTTTTATATTTACAACTGCATCTGTTTTTGCGCTTGCTACTAATAAATCAGTTTGCCTGCATAGAAATGCTGGTATCTGAAGTACATCAGCAACTTCTGCCACGATTTTTGGCTGATAACTTTCATGAACATCTGTCAATATCTTAAATCCAAACTCTTTTTTAACCTCATCTAAAAGCTTTAATCCCTCATCAATCCCTGGCCCTCTAAAGCTGTTTATGCTAGTTCTATTTGCCTTATCAAAACTAGATTTAAAATAAAAATCTATATTTTTGTCTTCATTATATTTTGTTAATTTTTCTGCCACATTAAAAAGCAAATCTCTACTTTCTATCGAACATGGTCCTGCTATCAAAATCATTTTATCCCCTTGAAACTAATATCCCACCGATTATAACTAACATTATACCAAAAGCTCCTATAAAATCTGGTAAAGAATCTCCAAGCATGACACCCACAAATATAGAAAACAATATCACAGCGTAACTGCTAGCACCTACAATTCCAGCTTTTGTAACACCATAAGCTTTTGTCATAAATATTTGAGCGAGTGCTGCAAATGCACCTAAGCCCAATATATACAGCCACATAACTCCCCAAGGAAGTACAAATTTTGCACTTATAAAATCCAAACTAGGAACTTCATAATAATTTGATACCCACATAAACAAAGCCGGGAAAATCGAACCCATAGCCATAAATGACATCACTATCACTCTTGTATCGTAATATTTTCGCAATTCCCTAACGCTAGTGTATGCTAACGCAGCGGCAATTCCACTAAATGCTCCTATGATATCTGTTTTTGAGAAAGTTAAGCCATTTGGCTTCATGATTAAGATAACTCCTAAAAAACCTATAAATATCGCAATCCAGCCTTTTTTATCTATCTTTTCATTTAAAAACATATATGCAAATATAGCTGTCCATATAGGTGAAGTTCTCGAAAATGTCATCGCATCTGCGAGTGAAATATGAGCGATATTATAAAAAAATGCAAGCACTCCCAAAAGCCCCATGATTCCACGAAACAAAAGAAGCCAAAGCTTTCCCCC
>JALUMJ010000144.1 GCA_027040375.1 Campylobacteraceae bacterium | reverse complement strand
ATAATCACTCTTTAAGATATTTATACTCAAATTCCTAACATACATAATCAAACTGCCAACTCCACCAAAAACCATAACAAAGATAGGCAAAACCAGATGCCAAGCTTCATCCAAAATATATGCAAAACCTTCTGTTTTTAAGGGTGAATGCAATCCTGAGATAGGAAATATTTTGTATTTTACAGCAAAAATCATAACCAAAAGTAAAGCAAGATAAAATGATGGCATAGCATAACTCACGAGTGAAAAGTTTTTGGAAATAGTGTCGTATTTTGTATTTTGTTTAAAAGCTGATTTGATACCAAAATAAATAGATATGACAAAAACTAAAATCATGCTTATGATATTCATGATAAGTGTTATAGATATGCGAGATAGGATTTCATCTTTTACCAATTTTCCACTAGCAAAAGATATGCCAAAATCAAAGTGAACAAGAGCATAAATCCAAGAAAAAAATTGCATACTTAAAGATTTATCCAAACCATATACTTTTTTTAATTGCTCTATCGCTTCAGGAGTTATATTTGGATTTAATTCACCACTCGCGAAGAAAGAGTTTGGTGCTAAATGGATAGCACCAAACGAAATAATAGAGATTATAAAAAGCATCAGCACTACATATGAAATCTTTTGTAGTGCTAATTTAGC
Source organism: Campylobacteraceae bacterium (assembly GCA_027040375.1). Taxonomy (GTDB): domain Bacteria; phylum Campylobacterota; class Campylobacteria; order Campylobacterales; family Sulfurospirillaceae; genus JAADIZ01. The sequence continues at coordinate 1,316 of JALUMJ010000144.1, read as the reverse complement.
CATTATTTATTTTTATCCCATGTTAAAACAGTATGACCTTCTTCATCTTTATCATCCATGCCCATACCCATTATATTATATCCTGCATCCACATAATGAACTTCTCCCGTTACACCACTTGAAAGATCACTCAATAGATACATTCCACTGTTTCCAACTTGGTTGGTAGTTACATTTTTTTGTAGTGGCGCGTTGTGTTCATTCCACTTTAAAATCATTCTAAAATCGCCTATTCCGCTAGCTGCCAAAGTTTTGATAGGTCCTGCACTTATGGCATTTACTCTCACTTGTTTTTCTCTAGCACAATCAACTGCTAGGTATCTAACGCTTGACTCTAGTGCTGCTTTTGCAACACCCATGACATTGTAGTGAGGTATGTATTTTGGTCCGCCTAGGTAAGTAAGTGTCAAAACAGATCCACCAACGCTCATAACTGGCATAACTGCTCTTGTGAGTGCTACGAGTGAGTAAACAGAAGTTCCCATGGCTATATCAAAAGCTTCTCTTGTAGTTTCAAGAAATGGATTTGAGAGCGCTTCACGAGGAGCAAAAGCAACAGAATGCACAACAAAATCAATCTGTCCAAAATCTTCTTTTAAAGACGCCGTTAAAGACGCCAAATGTTCGTCATTATTGACATCGAGTTCATACACTTTATCACTACCAAATTCACTAGCGATTGGATCTACCCTCTTTTTAAGTTGTTCATTTAAAAATGTAAATGCAAGCTCCGCACCTTGTTCCTTGCATGCTTTTGCTATACCATATGCTATGGATTTATTGTTAGCAATCCCTACTATTAAGCCTTTTTTACCCTTCATTACCATATCTTCTCTCCCTTATAAATTATCTGCTATTTCAATCATTTTTGAAAAATCATCTTTATCCCAACTAGCAGTTCCTACTAGCACGCCATCGCAATTTTCTATGCCCAATATCTCTTTTGTATTGGCAACTTTTACGCTACCTCCATACAATAATGGAGCTTTTATCTTAACCCCTAGCATATTTAACACTTCTTTTATGTCTTCTTGGCTTGCACTTAGCCCTGTGCCTATCGCCCAAACTGGCTCATAGGCAACTATCAAATCTTCGTAATCTATATCAATTCCATCAAATTGATCCCAGATATAAGACATAACGGCTTTTATACCTTGTTCTCTAACCTCTTTAGGCTCACCTACACAATATACGATTTCACACTCTTTTTGCTTTGCAAAATCAAATTTTTTAAGTATCTCTTTTTGATTCTCTCCTAGCACATGTCTTCTCTCAGAATGCCCAATAAGTACAGTATCAATCTCAAACTCTTCGAG
>JALUMJ010000143.1 GCA_027040375.1 Campylobacteraceae bacterium | reverse complement strand
CCCGTAACACCGACTAGAGTCTGATATCTATTTCCCTCTTTTAGAGAATTTACAAGTTTTTTGATAGCCTCAGGCTGGTCACCTGTTGGTGAAAATGTACTGTTTAATTGAAATTTTGTCATAAAGGAATTATATCGCAGATTTGTAAAAAATGGTACAATTATTAAAAACTTTGTTATTATGGCAGCTAAGCCTTTGGCTAGTTTTGATTATCTATCTTGCCATTTAAAAATATCAAGGATTCTAATTTCATTATCTTCAACTTTGTAAATAATCGTATAGCCTTTAAAAATCAAATCTCTATATTTTATATCTTCAAAATAGATAGATGGTCTATGTATAAAAGGAGATTCAAGAAGTAGTTCTATTTTCTCTTTTAAATCTTTGTTGAATTTTTTAGAAGCCGATTTTTTATCTTTTGCAATAGTTGCTAATATTATCAACAGAGGTTCAGAAAAGCCTATTTCGATGACAATTTTCAATTATAAAGCTTCTATTTTTTTATCCATATCTAAGAAGAACTTATCAGCTGAAATGTAATTACCATTTTCTTCTGCCGCAAGAACCCTTCTTTGAACTTCTTCAATAGAAGATACAACATAATCTTCTTGTTCCGTGTCTTCAACTAAGCTAAGCTCATTAGCTTGAAATTGATTGATAAAAGATAAAACTTTTGAGTAGATAGATTCATTAACTTGCAGTTTTATAGTACGCATAATATTGCCTTTTATAAATAAATTTTGATATATTTATTGTATCTAAAAGATACAATTTTTATCTTTTTTGTTGTAAAAAACCAAAGCTATATTCTAGCTAGCTATGTATTTATGGGTTGCTTTTTGGATTAAAGCTGATCTGCTTAGACGATGTTGTTTTGCATAGTTGTCTATCTCGTCTAATAAATTTGCTTGAACAGATATGTTGATTCTTTTGGATTCACTTCCAAAATCTCTAATAATCCCATCAACAGATAGATCTTCATCTATTTTATCAAAATGTATCCCAACTCCATTTGCGATAAGTCTATAATCTTTTAACTCTTCTAGCTTGGCATCTCTAAGTTTTTTGGTGTAAGAGTATGGAACAGTTAAAACCCTTGATGTATTTAGCTCTATAAACATTTTATTATCACTAAAACCAACGGAAGTAATTAGCAGTCTATTGTTTTTTAAAATACTCATTCCATTCTCCTTGTAGTATATTTTTATTGGATTTTATATATCCAATAAGCTTTTTCAAAATTTTTGGATTAGCATCGCAACTGTCCGTTACTTTTAATGTTCCGATCTCTATTCTAGCATATATATTGCCTTTTTCTATGTGTATATGACTAGGAGCATGTTCATTGCTGAAAAAGAAAAATCTAAAACCATCCATTGTTAAAATTGTTGGCATCTTTATCCTTTGTGTAATTATACACAATATTTATATAAATTTCAATATCATCTATTTTTATTTAGAAAAAAATCATACGAAAGTGTTATAATAATAAAAAATTTACAAAGGGGGAGATAATGACTCTTGGAGATTTGATTATTGATGTGATTAAAAAGTTAAAGGTGGAGCATGTTTTTGGAATTCCGGGGGATTATAATCTTAGATTTTTAGATTTTATTGTAAAAGAAAGCAAACTTAGTTGGATAGGAAATTGCAATGAGCTAAATGCCTCTTATGCGGCCGATGGATATGCTAGAGAAAAAGGAATCGGCGTACTTGTGACCACCTCAGGCGTGGGAGAACTTAGTGCGGCAAACGGGATAGCAGGCAGTTATGCTCACAATGTTCCTGTGCTTCATATCGTAGGTTATCCAAATAGTAAAGTTATCCAACAAGATATCCCTGTTCACCAAACATTGGCAAATTTTCAAAAAAACAGTTTTTTAGAATCTTTCAAATCGATTTGCGGTGCGACAACAATTTTGACTGAGACGAATTATCTCGAAGAGATTCAAAGGGTAGTTTTAAATATGCTCATAA
>JALUMJ010000142.1 GCA_027040375.1 Campylobacteraceae bacterium | reverse complement strand
GATACATACTGCATGCATGAGTGTGTTTTGAGTGCGCAAAGTTTGTATAAAGAGCATCATGTAAGCACACTTGACATCGCCAAATATCTTTTGGATTTTGGATTACATGCACCGACTATTTACTTTCCAATGATAGTGCATGAAGCTATCATGATAGAGCCAACGGAGACTGAAAACATAGATACTATGGACTATTTTTGCCAAAAAGTTATAGATGCAGTAGAATTAGCCAAAACAAATCCAGAGGCTTTTAAAGAATTTCCAAAAACCCTGCCGATAAGCAGAGCAGACGAGACAAAAGCCGCAAGAAGTTTAAATATAAGATGGCAAGAGAGTTAAAAAAAGAGTGGAGATTCATAGATTCGCCTAGGCTTAGTGCCAAAGAAAATATGCGAATAGATGAATCTCTTTTGCTTACATGTAAAGAGACGCCTATCTTCAGACTCTACTCGTGGAATCCAAACTGCTTCACGATAGGAAGATTTCAAAAGATAGAAGATATACAAAACCCAAAACAATACGGCAATGAATGGGCAAAAAGAATCACAGGTGGTGGGCTATTGCTACACGGATGTGATATTTCATACACGATAGTTATGCCTATAAACCTACTTGGAAAAAGAAGTGTCAAACAAAGCTACGAGTACGTTTGTGAATTTATCCTAAATTTTTACAAAAGTTTAGGGTTAAACCCAGCTTGGGCAAAAGACATCATACCAAATTCACTCTCGCACAGCTCCTTCTGCCAAGAGGGTTTCGAACCATACGACATCATAATTAACGGCAAAAAAATAGGTGGAAATGCCCAAAAAAGAACAAAAAATCTAATCCTACAACACGGCTCAATCCCCTTGCGAAAAGACAAAAGAAAATACAGCGGATACTCTTTGGAAGAGTTAGGGATAGAGTTAAGTGAAAAAGAGATAAAAGAGAGATTGTTGAAAAGTTTCAAAGAGTTAGAAAACTAAGTTGATACGAGCCACTTGCAAAGTTAAGTACCCCGATAGGCTTAAATTTTTTGGGGCTAAGATCTTCTATCTTTAAACTCCTTTGTAGTTTTAGAGAAAGTTTTCAAGATTGAGGATTTTATTTCACATTTTAGATAGACTTGAAGAAATTTTTGGTACAATGTTCTTCATAAAAATCCTTTGTTATAATCTTATTAGCGCGGTGTTTTTGTGGTAAAGAATTATATCATTTGTAAGAACTTGGAAGGCTTTTTTAAATTTAATTTAGCTTAAATTGCGGGTTGTTTCTGGCAATCTGCAAGCGGCTCTATAAAAAGAAGGAAATAATTATGAAACAATTTAAATCTGTTTTGGTACCATTTTATGTAAAAGCAATTGTTGGACCAACTATTATGATGTCTATACTTGCATATGGGTTTACTTTTATAACACCTTTCAATTTAGGTTTCCCTCTTATACTTATATTTTGTTTCCTAAGTTCTAGTATGACAGTTGCTGGTTTTCACATATTTTTATTTAAACCCATGGTTAATAGTGCTGAGATACTAAGCAAATTTGCAACACGAGATTTTGATAAACAAAAAGAGTATAAAAATGAATTTTCTCAGCTTGAAAAAAATATACCATTTGTAAAACTATTTTATGCAAAAATTCATATTATGCTTAACATCTTAATAAATATCGCAGAAAAACTTTCTATAGACTCTGGTAAAAACTCAATTTACACAGCTAAATTATCAGGTTCAATTGATAATTTAGCAAGAAGATTACAAAATCAAGCAAAATCTATAGATCAAATATCCAATACAACAGCAAATATAATGTCTAATGTTGCAAATGTTTCACACGGTGCAAACGAAGCTTCTGCATTTACGGCCCAAACAATGCGAGGAAGTATTGAAAGCCAAGAAAATTTAAAAACTATCATTTCAAGTATGCAAAATATTAATGAAGTGGCTAATATTGCTTCACAAAAAGTTTCTACACTAAGTGCAAAATCAGATGAAATTAAGAAA
>JALUMJ010000141.1 GCA_027040375.1 Campylobacteraceae bacterium | reverse complement strand
TATCATCTCTTTTGCGGACATTATGAAACAAAAAGGCTACTTGGTCGGTTTAGTGTTGTCGTACCTCTTTTATAAATTCTTGGAGTACTTGGGTATCGTAGATAAACAAATACAAGTTTATGACTTACATATCGGTCTTTTAGTGCTAGAGATAGTAATCATATTTATGATTTTTCGCTCTTTTGCTAAAAAAGCTGGTTAGGTACTTTTCTAGGATTAACACTATAAGCCATGCTATCTCCATTGTGATGATGGAGTGGCTTAGAAAGTGATCACCTATAAACATCTTATAAAGCGACATACTCCAGCCAACCGCCAAGGCAAACACTAGTGCCTTTTTTCTGTTTTTTTCTGTTTTAAATAAGAAAAATAGAGACAAAAGTGCAAATCCACCACTAGCATGACCAGCTGGCCAACACTTTATTTTCCCTTTTTGGTGAAAAGTTTTGGGGTAAGTATCTAAAACTTTTATATCGGGATAGACACCTCCAAAATGCTCTATATTTTTAGGGCAGGGCGTATTTGTGGTGGCTTTTAGACCACCAACAATCACAGGCACCAATATCGCAGCAAAGACTACTAAAATCAAGCCTTTTTTGTACTCTTTTACTATCTTTTTCTTTCTGAAAAATATCAGGCTAAAAAGAACGCATACGGCAAAGAATATAAGAACTTTTTTAACTCCGTTATAAAATATAAGTTTCAAAATAGGCTCATTTCTGTCTATTAACCATTTATGAGTATCAAAATTATAAAAATAATTTTGTAACCATATATCTACATTGGTAAACTGAAAAAAGAGTATAGTTATGATTAAAACTAAAATTGTTGTGTATATTTGTCTATTTGTTTGCATTTTTCCTCTTATGTTTAAGATATTATATGGTTGATAAGATAGTTATGAGTCCTAATATGACTATAGTTCAAATTTACGACTTCATTGAGCACTTAAAAACCTTTCGTGAAATTCTAACATAAATTTTAAAAATTAGATACATTTTGTTTTATTAAAATAATCACCTAAATATAACTCGATTGCGACCACTTCCTTTAGCAGCATAAAGTGCTTCATCTCCACTAACTCTTCCAAAAACAGACTCTTTGCAATATCACAAAAAATATCTTTTAAGCCCTCTTGTAGATTTTTTAGCAACTCTTCTTTAGAGTAATCATCTTGAAGGAGTAGCAAGTCATGGAGTTTTGCAGCACCGATATTTTTTGATAAACCTTTCATCGTGTGTAGCGTTCGCTCAAGAGTCATCCTATCCATATCTTGAAAAGATATTGTACTATAATTTGTTTGAAAATTTTGCAAAATCTTCTCATAAAGTTGTTTGTTGCCACCGATGAGATGCAATGCTTCTTCTACATGTAGAGTTTTAAAGTGAGCAAATGTATCTAGACTTTTTTGTTGTTCTTGTTGCTGTAGCGGGCTAGGAGCATGACGCTTCTTTGGAATATACTCTAAGAGAGTTTTATACAATACTTGCACATCGATAGGCTTAGTGATGTGTGCATTCATGCCATACTCTTTGGTTTTTTGTATATCTTCAACTAAAGCATCTGCACTTAAAGCGACGATAGGAATAGTCGAATTTTCTTGGCGAATCATTTTTGTGGCTTGATAACCGTTCATTATAGGCATAACTAAGTCCATCAGTGTCAGCTCATAAGTATTGTTTTTATACTTTTGAAAACCTTCTTTTTCATTGATTGCGATATCAAGGACGATTCCACTTCCTTCTAAAAGCCCTTTTATAATCTCATGATTTATCTCATTATCCTCAACCAAAAGGATTTTACTTCCGTGGAGTGATTGTATCTTTTGGTACAACTCAGAATAATCGTCACTTTTATGAATCACTCTCTTTGCATTTTTTGCTTTTCAAGCAGATATTAGACTCATCTCTTCAAAAACATACAATTAAAACAATACGATATAAACTCTACAATATTGCAGGAAAAGTAGTTATACATGCAAGAAAA
>JALUMJ010000140.1 GCA_027040375.1 Campylobacteraceae bacterium | reverse complement strand
CAAACCTTGATTCATCTATCATCGTGATGGTTGTTTCTTTGGTTTTGACTTTTGCCCTAGTCGCTTTTTTAAATTATGTTGCAAAAAAAACAGATAATATGGTTATAAAAGCTGACGCTCTTCATTACAAAACAGATGTTTACAGCAATGGGGTCATACTTATATCTTTAGCCATCATATATTTTACTGATTTTTACCTTATTGACTCTATAATGGGTGTAGTTATATCTTTATATATAATCTATTCTGCATACGAAATTCTCAAAGAAGGAGTATTGATACTTTTAGACAAAGCATTAGATGAAGAGACTGTTGAAAAGATAAAAAATATCATCAAGAGCGAAGGAAAAGTACAAGATTATCACTTTCTAAAGACTAGAAATTCAGCTAATACAAATTTTGTAGATGTTCATTTAGTTTTTGATGGCGACATATCTCTTTTGCAAGCACATTATGCAGGTGATAGAGTAGAAGATGCGATAAAAGAGATAAATTCTAAAAATCAATGGGTTATTAATGTTCATCTTGATCCATATGATGATTCTGGATTAAATGACTAATCAATTTTGCATTCTTGCAAACCACAACAATTTTCAGTTGTATCTTGTCCTTGTCTGCGTCTAAACCCACAGCCTCCACCGATCGGAGTTACTTTTATATCAGATGCTTCTTTTTTACTCAAAGCGATACAAGCAGCACAATCAAGCTTTACATGTAAGCTATCACTCCCAAATGTTTTTCTGCAAACTCTCAAAATCACACCACGGCTAAGACCCATATTTGAAAAGCGTCTTTTCATCTCTTTTTCTAAATCAACACTTTCCACTATGGCTCTTGTGCCTTTTTCTAGTTTATCTAGACTTATCATTATGCCATATCTTTCAAAATAATTTTAATGATATTGTATATCAAAATTACTTAATACCCCATCAAAGCTAGCGTTTTATATGCCCCAAATGCCATCAACCAAGCTACTACATTTGGATATATAGTATAAAATACTCTCCATGCCCATTGTGGTACTTCTGCATAAAAAGTTCCCATAGCAGCCAAGCAAGGTGAATAAATCATTATGATGATTATCAGCGCAATAGCTGCTTTAAAATCCACATTCGCTCTTATTTTTTCAATCAAGCCTTTATTCGTTTCGTTTACTCCACCCATTGAGTACAAAGTTCCAAGAGTAGAAACCACTACTTCCTTGGCAGACAATCCAGCCACAACAGCTACGCTGAGCCTCCAATCCATACCAAGTGGTGCAAAAACTGGTTCTATAAATTTTCCAACACTTCCAAGATAACTGTTTTCCAAAAGTTTTGAATTTAAGTCGTTCTTCAATTGCTCTTTTTGCTGAACACTACTAGTCTGCTCTATCTTAGCATTATATTTTTGTACCATATCGTCATTTGCTGGATATGCACTTAAAAACCATATAATCATAGCAGCTATGGCTATAAAACTACCTGCTTTTTTTAAGAACATCTTTGTCTTTATCCACAAGTCCATACCTAGTGCTTTGAATGACGGAAATCTATAAGGCGGAATTTCCATAACAAAAGGCTCAGGCTCACCTCTAAAAAGAACTGTCCGCAAAATCTTTGCCACTATTAAGCCTAAAATTGCACCACCAATATAGATAAAAAACAAAATATTTCCTGGATTTTCATTTGTAAAAAAGGCAGAAACTAGAAGTACATATATAGGCAGTCTCGCACCACAACTCATAAATCCAAGAACAAGCATCGTGATGATTCTGTCTTTTGGATTTTTTAGGGTTCTTGCCGCCATATACGCAGGAACCGTACAGCCAAATCCACTCACAAGTGGCACAAATGCTTTACCTTGTAGTCCAAATCTTTTCATAAAACCATCCATCAGATAAGCGGCTCTACTCATATATCCTGTCTGCTCTAATAAATTTAAGCCAAGAAAAAGAACTAATATATTTGGTAAAAACATCACAATCGCACCAACTGCTGGCAAGATACCATCAGTCAATACGGAGTTAAATACCCCTTTTGGTAGCAAATCTGCTAAAAAAGCTGAAGTCTCACTAAAAATTGAACTGATTACATTCATGGGATAATTCCCAAGCACAAATGTCAGCTGAAAAAGTGCCCACATAAAAAATAAAAATATAGGAAGCCCCAATATAGGATGTATAAGAAAATTATCTATCTTTTCACTAAGAGACTCTTCTTCCTCTTTAACATCTATTGCTTCCATCTGAAGATTGCGTGCAATTGCCACTCTTTCATTTGCAAGTATATCTGTTGTACTATCTTCATCAAACTCTGCTTCTAGCTTGGCATACATCTTTTCCAATGCCTTATGAGCCTCTATAAAGATAGGTAAATCATGTATTATTTTATAGATATTTTCATCCCTATCAAGCAGCCTAATCGCTATAAATCTCGAGTAGTCTTTATCTCTAAAATGTTGTGATTTTTGTAAAATTTTAGCTAAATCCTCTATCCTTTGTTCTATCTTTTCATTATAATAAATCTTATTTTTTACAATATGAGCATTATAAGTGTCAATAATACAGTCAATAATCTCATCCACACCTCTGTTTTGCTTTGCTGAAGTCAAGATAACAGGGACTCCTAAAAGCTTTTCTATCCTTTTTTTGTTGATTTTACCATCTCTTTTTTCTATCTCATCAACCATGTTTATCACTAAAATCATCTTTTTATGCATATCTAAAAGCTGCAAAGTAAAGATAAGGTTTCTTGAAAGTGTATTTGCATCTACAACATTTACGATTACATCACAATCTTCTTTTATCAAAAAATCTTTTGCAACCTGCTCTTCTGGCGTGTAAGCGTTAAAAGCATAGATTCCAGGTAAATCTGTCATCAATACATCATAGCCATTTTTCTTAACATAAACCTCTTTTTTCTCAACCGTCACACCACTAAAATTGCCTACATGTAGCTTGGCATTACTTAAGGCATTGATGATGGAGCTTTTACCAACATTTGGTTGCCCAACTATGGCTACTTTTATCTCGCCTTTTTCTGCCTTAATTGTACTTTTTTCACAATTCGTTTTATTTCCACAGCAACCGCTCATTTTGTCTCCTCCACAAGGATGCATCTCGCCTCTTCTTCTCGAAGAGCTACTTTTGTATTATCACTTAAAATGTCCCAAGTCTGCCTTGCTAATGTGTGAGCCACGACTTTTATCTTCGCACCCTTGACTATCCCCATAGACAGAAGTCTCCCCTTTACTGGTTCTTTTGCTATCATTTTGGCAACTATTGCCTCTTCATCAATCTTTAAGTCTGAAATATTTTTCATCCGATATCTCTTTATGTTATTTATTTGCTAGAATGATATCCAAATTAGAATTAAAATATTCTTAGATTGATAATCATTCTCATTAAACTATAAACATGGGATAATCTTTGGTATGTTATAATAGGTATCTAATTATAAACATAAGGCGGTAAGATAAATGTTAAAAAAAGTTAAAATTGCACTAATTCAGCAATCTTTTAAATCTTCAAAACAAGAAACTGTACAAAAAACTGTAAATATGATAGAAAAAGCTTCCAAAGAAGGTGCCCAGCTTATACTTTTGCAAGAACTTCATCAAGATAGGTATTTTTGTATAAATGAAGATGAAGCAAACTTTGAAAAAGCCGATGATTTTGAAAAAGATATTATATTTTGGTCAAATGTCGCTAAAAAAAATGGCGTAGTTTTAGTAACCTCTTTATTTGAAAAAAGAGCTGTTGGTATATATCACAATACTGCTGTAGTTTTTGAAAAAGATGGTAAGATTGCAGGCAAATACAGGAAAATGCATATCCCAGATGACCCAGGTTTTTATGAAAAGTTCTACTTCACACCTGGGGATTTGGGTTTTGAGCCTATACAAACAAGCGTTGGAAAACTTGGAGTTTTGATATGCTGGGATCAGTGGTTTCCTGAAGCCGCAAGACTTATGGCACTTCGTGGAGCTGATATATTGATTTATCCTACTGCGATTGGGTGGTTTGATGAAGACAGCAGAGTTGAAAAAGAAAAACAACTCGATGCTTGGATAAATGTACAAAAAGGGCATGCTATAGCAAATGCCTTGCCACTTGTTGCGATAAATAGAGTGGGAAAAGAGCTTGATGATAAAAAGCAAATTAACGGGATAAATTTTTGGGGGGATTCTTTTGTTGTTGGCCCTCAAGGTGAGATGATAAAACAAGCAAGTGAGGATAAAGAGGAAGTTATGCTTTTTGATATAAATTTCAATGAAAATAAAGAAATTAGAAAAATTTGGCCATTTTTTAGAGATAGAAGAGTAGATAGCTATACAAATCTAAATAAAATCTTTATTGACAATTAAAGAGTTATGATGTATCATTAGATTACTTTCAAAACTATTTCGTGAGGCTCGTGAGCAACGGGAGGATTTGCCTCTAAGAAATAGTTTTGAAAGCAATCTATCGCAAAAAAGGATGTAACTTTTGTTTGAAAACAATGGTATTCCACTTTATATTCAGCTAAAACACAAACTACTAAAAGAGATAAAATCAAACTACAAACCAAATGATTTATTGCCAGCAGAAAGCCAACTTCTAAAACTATATAAAGTGAGCAGAATTACCGTTAGAAAAGCCATGGAAGAGCTTGAGAGAGAAGGAATCGTAGTAAAAAAACAAGGTAAAGGTACTTTTGTTAGAGAAAAGAAAATCTTATATGATGCAAACTCCATAGGCTCACTTACACAAAGACTATCCAAACAAAACCATTCGCTCCAAACAAAAACCATAGAGTATGAAATCATAAGCAGGGAACATTATGTAAAAGATTTATTACATTGCGATACCTTGCTTTGCGTAAAAAGATTTAGAGTTCTTGATGGTGTCCCTTTTGCTCTAATGTTAAATTATGTAAATATACAAAAAGCTGAAGGATTACAGAAAAACTTCAAAATCCAATCATTATATACCTTTTTAAAACAAGAGTATGGAATAGAATTTTACAAAGCTGAGGAGACAGTAGAAGCAAGAGCTGCCACCAAACAAGAAGCTAAAAAATTAGGGATAAAAGAAGATGCCCCACTCTTGTCTTTGCATAGATTATCTTATGGAAAAGATGGTAAACCAATAGAGTTTTCTGATATAGTAATCAAATCTGATATGTATAAGCATAAAATTATACTCACAAGAGAGAAGTAGGTTTATATTTTTTGCGAAAAATATATCAACTATTTACATCAAAACTAAAGTTGCCAAACCTAAAAAACTAAAAAACCCTATGATATCTGTAAAAGTTGTAAGCAAAACGGTACTGCCGACAGCTGGGTCAATTCCTACTCTTTTTAACATCAAAGGTATCGTAGCCCCTGTGATTCCCGCACTTAGTAAGTTTATCAACATTGATGTAGATATCACTAAACTTAATTTTATATCTTTAAACCATAAAAAAGTGATTATTCCCATAACTACACCAAAAATTATGCCATTTACACCAGAGAGAATTAGCTCTTTTTTTATAGCATTTTTTGCATTTTTAAAATCAACTTCACCAAGAGCTAGCTGGCGAACCATAATCGTCAGAGTTTGAGTCCCTGCGTTGCCACCCATGGAAGCGACTATAGGCATAAGAACCGCTAGGGCAACATATGCGTTTATGGTGTTATCAAATAAACCAATCACAATAGAAGCCAATATCGCAGTAAATAAGTTTATCAAAAGCCATGATGCTCGTGATTTTCCAGCTTCTTTTATATTTTCTTCATGCTCAGCTTCATCATCAACACCGGCCAAACCATATATCTGCTCAGTTGCACTCTCTTGTATGATGTCATGGACATCATCAGCTGTGATTCTTCCCACTAGTTTATGATTTTGGTCAACCACTGCTAAAGTAGATAAATCATAATCTTCAAACATATGCACAACTTCATCGATATCATCGTCATCTTCTACATATTTTGGCTGAAATTCATCTTCCCTTTTTTCCAACTCTGTTTTGTAAGTTTTTGAAAAATCCAATAGTATCAAATCTTCCAAACCGATAGAAAAAGTCAATCTTCCTAAAGAATCCACGATAAAAAGATGATGAATATTTTCCAAATCACCCTTTTTTTTATCTTCTTTTAGCCTATTTATAGAATCTTGTATTTTTTCATCATAAAAAGCCGTAAACACTTCTGTTTGCATATATGCACCGGCTTGGTCATCATCATATCTTTTAAGTTTTTTTATCTCTTCTTGGTCTTCCTTGTCCAAGGTAGAAAATATCTCTTGTGCCTTATCTTTGTCAGCGTCTTCTATGTCTTGCAGCAAATCAGTAGCATCATCACTTTCTAACTCTTCGATTGCAACTTTTAGTTTTTCTTTAGAAACACTACCTACTATATCTTTTAGATAATAATCAGGCAATTCAAGGACAATATCCCCAAGAATTTCATTTGGAAGTTTTTCTAGGTATTTTAAAAAAAGAGTATCATCTTCTTCTTTGATAATTTTTAATTTCTTAGCAAGCTCCGATGCCGACACTTCGATATTAATCTTATTTTCAACAAAATCATCTAGAAACTCTAAGCAATCCTTAGTATCTTTGTCAAATGACATTTTATTTCCAATTATTCTATATACTTATTTTTAGTTTTTAAACTAACTACATAATCAAACTTTTTTTCAATCTTTGGTTCAATCTCTTTTTTAAGTGAAACTTCAATCTTTTGTTTATACTTTTTCGTGTATCTTAAGAATTTTTTTCTTATCTTTCCGCTCAAAACACTCTTTGTAAGCTTAACGGCACTTTCAGGATTTATAGCACGAGAGCCTCTGTATAATCCAAAATGAAGATGCGGTCCAGTGCTCAAACCAGTAGAACCAACATATCCCACAACTTGCCCTTTTTTTACATATTTACCTCTTCTTATGCCTCTTTTAAACTTGCTAAGATGCGCATATAAAGTTCTATACCCTTCTTCGTGTCGTATCATGATGGCATTTCCATATCCACCTTTTCGACCTTTAAAGATAATTTTACCAGCTCTCGCTGCTTTTACTGGAGTTCCTCTTGGAGCCGCATAATCTATGCCTAGATGAGCTCTATATCTATGGAGTATAGGGTGCCATCTCTTATATGTAAATCTATCTGAAATTCTAGTGTATTTAACAGGCAAGCTTAAGAAAAAACCCTCAACTTCTCTTCCTTTTTCATCATAATATCTACCCTTATTATATAAAAATACATAATGTTTTTTGCCTCTGATTTCTATCATAGATGCTTCAATCTTTGGCGTACCAAACTGCTTACCAAGTCTTGTTTTTTTAGTATAATAGATAACCAACCTATCGCCTTTTCTAAGTCTCTTAAAATTTACACTTTTTTTGAAAGATTGGACAAATTGGTTTGCTAAAAGATAGTTTTTTGTAGCATTTATGATATCTTGATATGGCGAATTTGTTATCTTTATGCTAAGAATTTCTTTATGTTCTTCATATATGATAGGCGTTGTTGTCAGGATGTATTTGCCATTTTCTATCTTTATATGAAGTTGCAACTCATCACCTATTGGTATCAAGACTTGCTCTATCTTGCCGTCATCGCTTTTTAAGATTTGGTATTTGGTACCAGTGATAATCTCAGTAGCAAGCTCTTTATCACTCCCATCTAAATCATAATATATCCTAAGTGGCAGTGAGTTATGTTCCAAAAAAGTTAAAAAAGTTTCGCCTTTTTTCCAATTGAGCTCCTCAAGGTGAGACGCATTTAAGCATGTTAAAGCGATAAAAATAAAAATAAAAATTCTCTTCATAAAAATCCTAGTTTGATTAAAAGCATTATTATATCTAACTGTAAGTAAGGTTTGCTTTAAAACAGTTATAGTATAATCATACAAAATAAAGCAAAAGGGGTTTCATTGAGAAGAGCAATACTCATCTTTTCCATCATAATTACAACGCTAAGTGCGAGTGGATTATATAATGACTACAAAAGTCCGATTTTAAGCATACAAGGAAGCAGGGCGATAATCAAAGATTCTAAAGATATAGTCGTAGGTTCAAGTGGAATTGTTATGCACAAATTTAGCGATGACACAACTACTATCATAGCCAGAGTTGATGTTATAAACAAATCAAATGGCAAAGCCACTTTAAATTTTAAAACTTACAAAGCTTTAAAACAACAAGCCC
>JALUMJ010000139.1 GCA_027040375.1 Campylobacteraceae bacterium | reverse complement strand
CTTTTGGACGAGATAATCCTTTTGTATCTGCTAGCAACATAACTAAATTTACTCATATAAATAAAAAAGAAGCTACCTTTGATGATGTGAAAATCAAACTCCCAAATAGTGCAAGAATTTTGAAAAGCATAGAAGTTGTTTATCAAAATCTTGATGGCTCTGTTGATAAAAAAGTTAAAATCATAAACAAAAAGACAGATTGGCATGATGAGCTTATCTTTACAAGAACAAAACAACCAGCAGTAGTATCAAAGCCGATGGTGATGAAAAGAGATACTACAGAGAAAGCCAAAACTTATAATTTTAAAAACTTTATAAGATTTGAAGTTAGCAAAACTAGCTTTAAGATTATTACAAAAGATGTAAAAATTCGAGATTTTCTTGTAAGCAATCCATATAAAGTAGTAGTTGATTTTAAAAGAGATGCTAATTTTTTAACAAAAAGCTTTATATTAAATACCCCACCTTTTGTTTCTGTGGTTTTAGGAAATCATGACAAATACTATAGGGTCGCCATAAAGCTTGATGGGCAATATGCATATACTCTAAAAAAAGAAAAGGGCGATTTCGTAATCACCCTAAGATAATCTAGCTTTTTGGTGTTCTCTCTAATGGTCCAAGGTAAAGTTGTCTTGGTCTTGCTATTTTCATGTCTTTTTGTTCTTTTAGCTCAACCCACTGTGCAATCCATCCTGGAGTTCGACCCATGACAAATATTACGGCAAACATCTCTTTTGGAATTCTAAGAGCATTTAAAATCAAACCAGAATAAAAATCTATATTTGGATATAAATGTCTTTTTACAAAGTACTCATCACTAAGTGCTATTCTTTCAATCTTATTTGCAATTTCAAGCAAATGAGAATCAATATCTAATTCATCAGTTAATTTATCTCTTAACTCTTTAAGAATTGTAGCTCGTGGGTCAAAGTTTTTATAAACCCTATGACCAAAGCCCATCAATCTAAATGGATCATTTTTATCTTTTGCTTTTGCGATAAATTTATCTACATTATCAACACTACCAATCATCTCGAGCTGGCGAATTACTGACTCATTTGCGCCACCATGTGCCCTTCCCCAGAGTGCTCCAACACCACTTGAAACTGCAGCATAAGGATGTGCTTGAGTCGAAGCCACAACGCGAACAGCCGTAGTTGAAGCATTTTGTTCGTGGTCCGCATGAAGAGTAAATATAGTGTCAAGTGCTTCAATCTCTATGGGTTTTAAATCCACATGTCCATGAGGATAAGCGCGTAGCATATATAAGAAGTTTTCAGTAAAACCCTTATCTAAATCAGGATATATAACAGGAAGACCCTTTGAATATCTGTATGAAAAAGCAGCTATCGTAGGAATCTTAGCGATGATTCTGTGTGCCATTTCTATCACTTCTTCTGGTGTATCCATATCCAACGAATCAGAATAAAAAGCTGAGAGTGCCGCAACTGCAGATGAAAGTATCGCCATAGGATGAGCATTGTCAGGGAAAGCATCAAATAATTTTTTCATACTTTCATTTATAAATGACCTCTTTTTCAGCTCAAGATTAAAACTAGCAAGTTGTTCTTTTGTTGGTAGTTTATTGTGTAGTAAAAGATATGTAGCATCTAAAAAAGTTTTTTTCGTTGCGAGATAGCCTATGTCATAGCCTCTATACATAAGTTTTCCAGCTCCACCATCTATATATGTGATTTTAGAGCGACAACTTGCAGTTGAGGTGAAACCTCTATCAAAAGTAAACATGCCTGTATTTTTATAAAAAGTAGAAATATCTACAACATCTGGGCCAATAGTTGGCTGCACTATAGGAAAATCAAATTTATTTCCTGTTCTATTGTCAATAACGGTTATAGAATTGTTTGCCATCTTTATCCTTTGAGA
Organism: Campylobacteraceae bacterium; assembly: GCA_027040375.1. Classification (GTDB taxonomy): domain Bacteria; phylum Campylobacterota; class Campylobacteria; order Campylobacterales; family Sulfurospirillaceae; genus JAADIZ01. The sequence goes on along the minus strand of JALUMJ010000139.1, from coordinate 25,292 downwards.
GAATTATTTTATACAGTATATAAAGATGTAGCTTAAAAATAATTATAGATTTTTTTTTATATATAAAATTTTATCAAAGAATTTTATACTCCGCCTTTCGTTAAAGACGGAGTGTGCTAAGTGTTAGAGTGTTGCTTTAGTGCAGCCATCTTGATTGACTAATTCAGAAGCCGTGGAACCTGGGCATTTATCATATAAATCTATAACACCATCAAAATCTGAATCAAGCGCACATCCTTGTTTGTCAACTTGTGCTCCTACTGGGGTTGCTTTACATACATCTTTAAAATTCGCTACACCATCTCTATCTGTGTCGCTAGAAAGATTTGAAAAAGAACATCCAGCGAAAAGTAGAGCTATAGCAAATGTGCCAAATAGCAGATAGTATTTTCTAGCCACGGTTACCACCTCCATGTCCGCCACCGTTGCCCCCTTCACTGCCACCATTATCATTGCCGCCCATGCCGCCCATGCCGCCGCCGCTCATACCACCATTATCATTGCCGCCCATGCCGCCCATGCCGCCCATGCCGCCGCCGCTCATACCACCATTATCATTGCCGCCCATACCGCCGCCCATGCCTTCACTATTATAATTTCCTTTGCCTGAACTCATACTATTCCTTTCTTGGCTTTGTTCGTGCTCTTGTTCCATTCCTCTTTGCTCAGATTCGTGTGCTTGTTCCATCTCTCCACGCATATTTGTTAGTGCCTCTTCTCTTTGGGCTTCATTCATATTTGCCATTTGGCTTTTTATTTGATTCATAAGTTCACTTCTTGCTGCTGGGTCAGTAGTCTCTTGTAATTGTGTTGCTAACTTCTGTGTAGTTATGCCAACTGTTGCCTGTGTACTTGTAGTCTCTGTTGCTGTCGCGCTAAAAAGTGCGGAAGCTGTTACGATTGATAGTATTGCTACTTTCTTTGCTAGTCTCATTTTGTATCCTTTTTTTGATTTGTAATGAAATTGTACATTATGAGTGTTAGTTGAAAGTTAGTTCTACTGTAGTTCCTATATTTATTTTACTTTTTATATCTATATTTATATTTAACTCATCACATAGTTTTTTTACTATATTTAAGCCAAGCCCTAATCCTCGTTCATTTTCCTTATAATATCTTTGGAAAACTTTTGTTGGGTTTTTTATCCCAATTCCATTGTCTTTTATGACTATCTTGTTTTCATCCATAATGATTTTAACTTGCCCATTTTTCTTGTTGTATTTGCAAGCATTTGTTAGTATGTTATCTAAAATTCTAGAAATTGCATCTTTATTTGTCGCAACTAAGTAGTCTTGCAAATCGCTCACTATTGATATCTTTGGGTATAGTTTTTGTAGTATTTTAATCTTTTGGATGATAATCTCTCTTATGTCGGACACCTCTGTTTTGTTTATAACTCTACCTTTGATAACTTCAAGGTTTTTATATAAGGATGATACTGTTTTCGCACTAAGTTCTATCCTTTCTAGCTCCTGCGAAGGTTCTTTTTTTGAGAGTATTTTTGTGTTTAATAAGATAGATGTTATAGGGGTATGTAAATCGTGGATTAAATCTTTCAAGAAGACTTCAAGTAGAGATATTGCCTTTTTCATAGGTCTCAATGAATAGTATGAAAAGTAGAGTGAAAATATAAATCCAAACAATAAAATAACAAAAGCAAATTTTAAAATCTTGTATTTTAATTTAGCTAAATCAGATTGAAATTTTTTTTGTGAATACTTGACTTTGAGCATAAAATTATCCTCTTTTGGCATAGGAAAATATATCTCTAATCCATTTTTAGAGTTTAATAATTTAGAAAAAGTAACCTTTTTCTTTTTTTTCAAAATTTCTAGTGTAAATTTATCACCTTTGAAATCAAAGGCATAATTTTTCATCTGATAGTATAAATCCTCTTTTATGTAATCCTTGTTTTCTTCATAGTATAGATAAAATATAATCCCCCATAAAGTTACAAAAGTAAGAAAAAATATCGTAAATATTTTTAAAAATGACTCTTTTTCATAGCTTTTCAAGTTTGTATCCTACGCCTTTTAAGTTTATTATATCTATATTTAGCATTTTTCTCAATTTGTTTATTAAAACTCTGAGTGCCAAATCACTAGGTTTTAGCATTTCATCTAAGAGAGAAGATTTGCTTACTGTGGTTCCAACATTTGTGATAAGTTGTGCAAAAACAGCTTTTTCAACATTTCCTAGAGCTATTTCTTCATCATGTTTAAAAACTTTTTTTTCATATAAATCAAATTTTATATATTTATAAGCGATGGTGGGATTTCTCTTTTTAAGTATGGATTTTATTCGTATTAAAAGCTCATCCATATCAAACGGTTTTTTTATGTAGTCATCACATCCACTGTCAAATGCTTTTGATAAAGAATCGATATCTCGAAGTGCAGTTATAAAAAAAGCAGGAGTCTTGTCTCCTGCATCTCTTGATAATTTTAGAAAATCCATGCCATTTAATAACGGCACATTTATATCTAAAAGATACATATCAAACTTGTTTTCATATGTAAAATCTAGTGCCTCTTCACCATCGCTTGCCAAAGCAACATCATAATTCTCAGATTTTAAAATTTGCTCGAGTGTTTGAGCTAAGATTTCATCATCTTCGAGTAAAAGTATTTTTTTTGATCTGTTTTTCATTTTCTTGCTTTTAGTTTGGTGATTAATTTGATACTTATCATAACAAAAATAACCTCAACTATGCTAGCTAGGATAAGCGATATATATAAAAAATGGTCAATGCTTTGTGAATTATAGGCAATGGTCGCGAAGGCTATCAATAAAGTAAGAGGCATAGAGTGCGATAAACCAAGCAAAATAGTCTCTTTTAGATTAAGCATTTTGATAAATACAAATGAAGCTAAAATTCGAGGAATTATCATCAAGAGTGTTATAAATAGCGTGTTTAATAAAAGTTTTGATGAAAGTAAATCATTTATATTTAAAGTGGAGCCAATATACACAAAAAAAATAGGAACTAAAAATCCAAATCCAAAAGAAGATAGTTTTTCAGGTAACTCTTTCTTATGCTCGAAAAATGAATTTATAAAGATTCCAGCTATGAAAGCACCAAATGCAATCTCAAGATGCAAAAATAGCATGATTGCGATTAATAAAAAAAATATACTCATGGAAAGGCGTATGTCTTTTTCTTCATGGTCCACATGTGGCATCAATATAAGTTTTAATTCAGGATGCCACCAAAACAAGATTTTTAATAACCTAAAAATAATGACGATAGCAATCATAAATAAAATTAGATAAGCGATAGATTTATAAAGCTCAATTCCCATGCCAAACTCTAAAGCGGCGCCTGCTAAAGTTAAAAGAACGATACTTATAAGCTCCCCCATTGTGCCAATCACCATCGAAAGATTTAACCATTTTGTGGCCTTGCTGTAATCTTTATATAGAGTCAGTATAAGCCCAACTGAGAGCATAGGTAGTATAATTATAAGGACTTTATTTAGTTCAAAATACAAAACCCCGATAAAAGATATGACATAAAGAAGAAGAAGATATAAGATACCTTCTTTGATGATGGAGCTTTTTTTATTGTAAAATATTCGCAAATCAACTTCCATCCCAGCCATCAGCATAAGATAAAAGAAACCAACCTCAGCTATGAGCTTAAAAAGATAATGCTCTTGTAAAAGCCCAAGTGATGCGGCTATGGTGCCGAAGATTATCTCAGTAGCAGGTGTTGGAATATGGAAGAATTTTGAAAAAAAAGGAGAGATTGATAATATAACTGAGATAGTTATGATTATAAATATTTCATTCATTGCAAAAAGAAGCTATCTCGTATCCGGCATTTTTTATCATGACGATGTCTTTGTTGGGTTTGGCCCCTGAAGTCGTAAGGTAATTTCCTATGACTATGGCGTTGGCTCCTGCATCAAAGATTTTGTTTTGTTTTGTTTTGAAAGTTATCTCTCTGCCGCCCGCCACCATGAGCCTCGTGTTTGGAAGCTCGGCTCTTGTTTGTTGGATGATTTTGAGAGCTTCATCTTCGTCCATGGGTTTTGTTTTTATAGGAAGTGCAGGGTTTGGATGAAAAAAGTTCAAAGGCATAGTAAAAGGATTAAGTGATTTTACGCTTTGTATAAAAGAAGCTCTATCGGTCTCGCTTTCCCCTAGTCCAAAGATTCCTCCGCAAACCAATCTAAGCCCAGACTCCTTTACATGTAAGCAAGTTTGGTATCTTTCTTCCCAAGAGTGGGTTTGACACAAAGTTTTATAAAAATTTTGCGAGCTTTCTAGGTTGTGATTATAGAGCTCGACCCCAGCTTTTTTAAGAGTTCTTAATTGTTCTAAGCTGGCTAAACCGTTACAAGCGATGAGATTGATTTGCGGTACCTCTTTTTTTACAGCAATCGCACTTTGGCAAACAAAATCAAGTTTTTTGTCGTCGAGTCCTTTACCTGAAGTGACTAAACAAAAGCCTACAGCTCCATTTGCTTTTGCCACCTTTGCTTCTTTTACAATCTCTTTTATGTCTTTATATTTATATCTTTGTATGTCGGCATGATGCTTTGAGCTTTGAGTACAAAATCCACAATCCTCAGCGCAACTTCCACTTGAAATGTTACTGATGGCACATAAAAAGACTTCTTTGGACATGCTATGCATCCTCTTTTAGTTTGCATTTAGTGCATTCAAATATCTGTTTTTTTCTTAGTTCTCTTGTGACCATCATCTCACCACATTCTGGGCATTTTTTATTTGTCGGTTGATAAGTTGAGACAAATTTACATTTTGGATAATTTGCACAACCGTAAAATTTCCCTCTTCTTGAAAATCGCTCAACTATATCGCCACCACAATCAGGGCATTTTACGCCTTCAACGATAACAGCGGCTTTTTTCTCTGTCTTGCCTAGATTTTTAGTATATTTGCATTTTGGAAAAGCACTACAGGAGATAAATTCACCATATCTTCCTTTTCTTTTCACTAGTTCCTCACCACATTCTGGGCATTTTTCCCCTGTTGGAACAACAACTTTTAAGCTTTTTATGTTTTTCTTGCCTTCTTCTATACTTTTCATAAAAGGAGTATAAAAGTCACTTAAAGTCTTTTGCCAATCAGCCTTGTCTTCTGCGATAAGGTCAAGTATCTCTTCCATCTCAGAAGTAAAAGAGCTATCAACCACTTTTGGAAAATTTTTCTCTAGCAAGTCTATGACAGTAAATGCTATCTCAGTTGGGATTATCTGTTTTTTCTCTATCGTTATGTATTGCCTAGCCACCAAAGTTGAAACAGTAGGTGCATAAGTAGAAGGTCTTCCGATGCCCAAAGATTCTAATTTTTTTATCAAACTAGCTTCAGAGTAGCGAGATGGTGGTTCTGTAAAGTGTTGATTTGCATCTAGTTTGCTAAGTTCCACTTCTTGGTCTAGTTCCAAATCAGGTAAAAGTTTATCTTTATCACTTGCTCCATAAACTCTATAATACCCATCAAACAAAAGTTTTCGTCCACTTGCTTTAAATTTTCCGCTTCTACTTTCAAATATCAAAGATTGGGATTCAAAAACAGCACTATTCATCTGAGAAGCTAAAAATCTATTGTAAATCAAAGCATAAAGTTTAAGCTCGTCAGGTTTTAGATACTGCTTTGCCTTCTGCGGCGTAAAATCAACAATAGTCGGTCGTATAGCCTCATGAGCCTCTTGCGCACCCTTGCTTTTTGATTTATAATATTTTGGTTTAGCAGGAAGGTATTTTTCACCATAGCTTGAGAGTATGTGCTCTCGCGCTTTCTCGATAGCTTCTTTTGCAACATTTAAAGAGTCAGTCCTCATGTAAGTGATGACACCCATAGTGCCTTTGTCAGTTTTTACACCTTCATATAAAGTTTGCGCCAACATCATAGTTCTCTTAGGTGAAAATCCAAGAGCACTAGAAGCGCTTTGCTGCAAAGTAGAAGTCATAAAAGACGGACTTGGGCTACTTTTTCTCTCTTTTCTCTCAATCTTGCCAACTTTGAAACTCTCTTTTTTCAATCTTGATTCTATCTCTTTGGCTCGATCACCTTGGCTGATAGTCATCTTTGAGATTTTATCTCCATCAAATTCAACCAAAGTAGATTCTATATTTTTATCAAACAAAGCATCTATACTCCAAAATTCAACTGGTTTAAATGCTCTTATCTCTTTTTCTCTATCTACTATAATCTTTAAACTAGAAGATTGGACTCGACCCGCACTCAAACCTCTTTGTACTTTTGAAGCCAAAAGAGGGGAGAGTTTATATCCTACTATCCGATCAAGTAGTCGTCTTGTCTGCTGTGCATCTATGCTTGAAAAATCAAGCTTTCTAGGGTTGTCAAGTGCATTTTGTATGGCTGTTTTTGTTATCTCGTGGAAAACTATGCGAGGCAAGTCCGCAGGATTTTTCTTGATAGCAGTTGCGATATGAAAACCGATAGCCTCACCCTCACGATCCTCATCCGTCGCGATGTATATGGTCTCAGCCTTTTTTGCCAAATCCTTAATCTCTTTTACGATTTTTGAGTGATCCCTCGGAGTTCTATACTCTGGGATAAACTTCCCGTCCTCTATCTTTATACCAAAACTACTTTTAGGCAAATCTCTAACATGCCCCTTTGAGGCAATAACAGAGTAGTTCTTACCCAAGAAATTTTTGATTGTCCGTGCTTTTGTCGGTGATTCGACTATGATTAAATTTTTCATTTTTTACCTATTTTATATATCAATCTTTTTAACTCAAGCTTAGAGACAAATCGTCCCTGCGGTCTAAACCTCACACTTGAGTTCAAAAAAATTTGATATATTTATAAAACTTTTTGGCTATTGTAGCGAAAACAGATAAATTTAGCTAATTTTAGCCCAAATCAATCCATAGTATAAATTCTACCACACCGTTCTAAAAAAAGATTATTTTTTTCACAAAGACAACACCAAATCAAGCTAAGAAACCATTTTTAAGTTCTTTGATTTTATTCTCACTTGTTTCACCTCTTTGACGGTGAAGTTTTATAATCTCCTCTGCACTCAAATCATTATCATTTCATCTTTATACTTTTCTGGTACTTCTGGGTCTATGTAGCTCTCTAATGTGGGAAGTATTGGGGTTATATCTTTTTTACTACTATCATCCTAAATGTATTTATGGATGCCCATACACTCTTATCCTTTCTTCCTGAGATTGTAAAAAGGATATTCTCTTTATCACAATAGTTAAATATCTCTGCTTGGTATCCTGCACATCGAAATAAAGAGATTAAACCAAATAAGGAATAAACTCCATACCCCTGTCGTTCAAATGCTACTTTTTTATTCATAATATATCAATATATCTTGATATATTATGAATATTCTGCTATAATTTTAAAAAATATAAGGAAGTTGGTATGTGGAAAGAAACGGTTGACTATCTAACAGTTGATATCTTGGGATTAAGTGGCAGAGTAAATGAAACTATAAATTTTTTTATTTATGATGTTATAAAGATTTGGTTCTTGCTTTTGACTATCATATTTGTAGTTTCCTATCTAAGGACTCATTTTAATACTGAATATGTAAGACAGCATTTACAAGGAAAATCACAATTTTATGGCAATATATTAGCTTCGTTGTTTGGTATAATCACACCATTTTGTAGCTGTAGTGCGATACCTTTGTTTTTGGGGTTTATCCAAGCTAGAATCCCTCTTGGCGTTACATTTTCATACCTGATAAGTAGCCCCATGAACAATGAAATCGCGATAGTCCTTTTATTTGGTATGTTTGGCTGGAAAGTGACAGCTATATATATCGGTTTTGGTTTGTTAGTTGCTATTTTTGGAGGATATTTTATAGGAAAAGCAAAAATGGAGAAGTATATTTTGATGGATGTAAAACCCATGGAGGGCGAACTTGATGAAGTAGTGATTAAGCTTAGCAACAAACAAAGAGTAAAAGAAGCTTATAAATATACGCTAGATTTGTTTAAAAAGATTTATATCTATGTTCTTATCGGAGTTGGAATTGGTGCATTTATACACGGATACATAGCGACTGATTTTATCACTAAATACGCAGGAGCCAATAACCCATTTGCAGTTTTAGTGGCAGTTTTGATGGGAATTCCCATGTATTCAAATGCTGCAGGAGTTATACCGTTGGTGCAAGTTCTCACTTCAAAAGGTATGCTTATAGGTACCGCTCTTAGCTTCATGATGGCTGTTACGGCTCTTAGTCTCCCAGAAGCTATGATACTAAAAAGAATCTTACATGTAAGACTTTTGGGTCTGTTTTTTGGTATAGTAGGCTTAGGGATTATAGGCATCGGATATCTATTTAATGCTATTTTGTAGTAAATTTTAATTAAGGCAAAACAAAATGAATAAAAAAGCATTGGTTATGTGCACAGGAAATAGTTGTCGAAGCATTATCGGTGAAGCTTTGATAAATAAATATTTGGATAATGTAGAAGCATATAGTTGTGGTGTAAAACCAAGTGGATATATAAACCCAAATGCAAAAAAAGTTTTGCAAAAGTATGATGCTTGGGATGAACGATATCATTCTAAGAATTTAGATGAAGTTATAGATATAGAGTTTGATTTAGTAGTAACAGTTTGCGACCATGCCAAAGAGACTTGTCCTATGTTTCCTCGGCCAGTTAAAAAGATACATGTAGGTTTTAGTGATCCTGATGGAAAAGATTATGATGAATTTTTGAAAACTTATCAAGAGATACAAGATGAACTTCTTGCAAAAGTAAAAGAGGGGCTAAAATGATATTGCCAGGTATTATATTTATTATCACACTAGTGTTTGTCATTTGGCAGCCAAAAGGCTTACAGATAGGAACAACTGCTGTCATAGGCGCTATAGTTGCACTTTTAGCTGGTGTGGTTGATTTTAAAGATGTAGAAGTTGTTATCTCTATAGTTTGGGATGCAACTTTGGCTTTTATCGGGATAATTATCTTATCTATGGTGCTTGATGAGATAGGCTTTTTTGAGTGGAGTGCCATCAAGATGGCAAAGCTGAGTCGCGGCAATGGAAGGTGGATGTTCGTAAATATCTTACTTCTTGGAGCTGTAGTTGCTGCATTTTTTGCCAATGACGGAGCAGCTCTTATCTTAACCCCGATACTTCTAGCTAAGATGAAATACCTAAAAATGGATAAATTAGCTATATTTGCATTTTTGATGGCAGGTGGATTTATCGGAGACAGTGCTTCAAATCCATTTGTAATATCAAACTTGACAAATATAGTAACGGCAGATTACTTTCATATAGGCTTTTTTGAGTATTTTAAAAATATGTTTTTACCAAATCTACTTTCAATAGCTGCTTCCATAGGCGTCTTATTTTTATATTTTAGAAAATCCATACCCTTACATGTAGATATAAATTTACTCCCCGAAGCATCTTCAGTGATCAAAAATCAAGTGATGTTCAAGCTTAGTTGGTACTTTTTAGCTCTTTTGATGGTTGGATATTTTGTTGGAGATATATACAATATCCCAGTTTCCCTCTTTGCACTAGGTGGTGCCTTGATATTTTTGGCAATCGCTTCATATTTTAAAGCAGTAAAGCCCATGACGACCATAAAAACTGCACCATGGCAAGTTGTATGGTTTAGCATAGGTCTTTATGTGGTAGTTTATGGTTTAAAAAATGGTGGTTTAACAGATGACATAAGCGATTTATTACTAAGCATAAAACCGATGGGTGAGCATATCTACATCATAGCGACAGGTTTTATAAGTGCCCTTTTAAGTGCAGTGATGAACAATATGCCGACGATTATGGTGATGGACATAGCTATAGATAAAACAGGAGATACTTTCTTAGCATATGCAAATATCCTAGGAAGCAACCTAGGCCCAAAGATGACTCCTATAGGTTCACTCGCCACACTTTTATGGCTACATGTGCTAGCTAAAAAAGGAGTTCATATTGGATGGGGAGAATATATGAGAGTAGGGGTGGTCATAACTCTGCCAGTACTTTTCATAGCATTGTTAGGGTTATAATATTTGTATAAATCAACTTTACACGCCTAGTTAATAGAAGAATTTTATGAACATTTAAGAGTTAAAGATATATAATTAACTAATCAGTTGGTTAATGAGGAGAAAAAATGACTAAACCTGTAAAAAGAAGAGATGCAAAAAAGTCAAAGAAATTAATACTAGATTGTGCGATAAAGCTTTTTTCAACCAATGGATATAGTTCTACATCCATGGAAGAATTGGCTAAAATGTGTGATTTGAATAAGGCGATGATATTTTACTATTATAAGACAAAACAAGGCTTATATGAAGCAGTAATCATACAGATACTAGATGAGATATATGCAACTATCATAAAAGAAAACACAGACATCAGTAAGCCGATGGAAGAGTTGGAGAGTTTTGTAAAAACTTATGCTTTGTTTGCTTGTTCGCATTCATATCTTCCTTCGTTGCTTTTAAGAGAGTTGAGCGATAGTGGAGCACAGATGCCAGAAACTCTTTTTTCCCATATGAGAAAACTATATATACTTTTTGCAAGTATTTTAGACAGAGGTGTAAAAAAAGGATGCTTTGAAGATGTAATCCCGATGATAGTCTATTTTATGGTGGTTGGAACCTTAAATCTCATGGTGACCACAAAACCGCTTAGAATCAAAGCACATGAAATAGATGGCATAGATACATGTTCGACTTGTGATATGGATGAGATTTCAGAGTATTTGATAAAAAAAATAAAAAAAATGCTAAAGGAGAAATAATGAAGAAGTTTTCTGTTTTTATGTTAGTTATGTTTACGGTGAGTCTGCAAGCAGTTACGATAACGCAACTTTTTGATGCGATTAAAAAACAACCAACAACCAAAATAGATGAGGTTAGCTCGCAAATGGCTCAGATAGCACAAAAGAGGGTAAATGCAGGTTACTATCCAAAGCTTGATTTGTTTGCAAATTATACTCATTATAATAGTCCCACAAATCTTCGCCCTCTGTCTCCAACGACAAGATTTAGTCCTGGCGAGCCTTTGCCGTTTTCAAACACCATAGAGAAGATAGGGGTTAGTGCATCTATACCTATTTTTATAAAAGAGTTGGGGAATTTGAGTCAAAAAGCAAAATATTTGGCAAAAAGTGCAAGATTAAAGAAAGAGTTAAATTTTTATCAAAATGAAGCTTTGATTTTAGGCTCAAACGCATCATTGGGGTATCTTGATAATCTTCTTCTTAGTCTAAATGCTACAAAATCATCTCTAAAAAAGACAAGAAAAGATATAGAGATTTCAGTAAATAGTGGCAGGATGCCAGGAATTGCTATAGACAAGATAGATGAAAAATTAAACCAACTTAACATAACTATCAATAATATCGAGATACAAAAAGCAAATCTAGTGGCAAATATAGAAAATTTGACAGGAATTGAAATAAAAAGACCTGCAAAATTAAGGCTTGTAAAAGAGATCATAAAAGGTGATTTTTTTGCATTGAAACCATTGCAAGAAGTCATAAAAGCTGCACAGAGTGATTTTAGAGCAAGTAAAACAAAGAGGTATTATCCAAAGATTGCACTAAATGTTATGTGGAGCGAAAACTATGCACAAAATGATGTTAAGTATGGCAAAAGTGTACATGATGGATATGGTTTTTATCAGTTGGGTTTCTCAATGCCACTGTATAGCAGGGGTGAAGATATAGATATGCAACTAAGAAAAGTTGAAATTATGAAAAATAAAATGAAACTAAAAAAGAGCGAGCAAGAGCTCAAAGCACAGGTAAATGCACTCCAAAAAGAGTTGAAATTACTAGAGCGCTCAAGAAAACTAAAGAGCGAGGATATAAAACGAAGTGAAGATTTGCTCAAGTATGCAAAAGTTTCATTTGACGAAGGAAGGATGACAGAAGAGGATTATTTGGTGTATGAAGATAAGGTTTTAAGCGCAAAATCAAGTTATTTTGAAACAACATCTAAGAGATGGCAAGATATAGCAAAGCTTGCGGTAATTTATGGAAATGATTTAAAAGGAGTAGTAGAATGAAAAAGTTATTAGGTTATATAGTTATATTGGTGATTATAGCAGCCGCAGTAATAGGTGGCAAGAAGGTGATAAAGTTAAAACAGGAAAAAGAAGCCAAAACACCAGTGGCAGTTGCATATAATATGAGTGTTAAAACCATGAAACCAAAACTCTCAAATGTCTCACTAACACTGCCTTATCTAGCACTTACAAAAAGCAATGATGATGTAAAGATTAGCTCAAGGATAAGCGCAAGGATAAAATATATAGTAAAAAGTGGACAGAGGGTTAAAAAAGGTGAAACGATTGTAAGGATTGATGATAAAGAGTTAAAAACACAATTAGAGTCATTAAATCTAAACATAAGATCTCTAAAATCACAACTGAATTCAAAACTAATAGCACTAAAAAATCTAAAAAATACACACGAACGAACCCAAAAACTTCTTAGTGTAAAAGGTGCTTCACAAGAAGAGTTTGATGCAGAAGTGACTCGCATCGAGGCAGCAAAATCTGGAATTGATACTTTAAAATTTAAAGTTCAAGAATTAAGAGCAAACAGAGCCTCTATAGACAATATGCTCTCATATGCTACTATAAAATCACCAGTAAATGGAATAGTCACAAGACTTGCAAATGTGGGAGACATAGCGATGATGGGCAAACCTCTTATCAGTATAAGTGCAAAATCAAGCAGTTATTTGCTTGTAAGATTGCCATCTGACACAAATGCAAAAGCGATAATTTATAATAAAAAAGTCTATCCGATTAGTGCATTAAACACAACTTATAATGGTCTTTTAGAATATCTTGCAAATATAGATGAGAGTTTAACAAGTAACCAAACTATAAACATAGATGTTGTTATATATAGCGGTAGTGGTTATAAACTTCCTCATGACACAATTTTAAATAGAAACGGAAAAAGTTATGTTTTAGCCTTAGTTGGAGACAAAGCTGTGCCAAAAGAAGTTAGTATCGTAGCAAATGGTGAACAAGGTGTGGTTGTAAAAGGCGTAAGTGCAAATGAAAATATAGTAGTTGCAAAACAAGATATATTGCTTAAACTTCTTAGCGGAATAAAAGTAAGAGCTATAAAATAAAGGATAAATGATGTTATTTGAATATTTTTATAAAAGACCTTATCTGCTTTATAGTTTGATATTTGGGTTTTTTATCATGGGGATTGTGGGTTTAACAACACTTCCTAAAAACCTTTTTCCCGATTCCAATCCTCCTAAGATTGTGGTCATCACAAAAGTTCCTGGAGCTACTGCAAAAGTGGTGGCGAGTACAGTTTCAAAGCCTATCGAACAGGAGCTTTCAAGGCTTGGACTTGTTACTGATGTTAGCAGTGTAAATGTTGCAAATATGTCAATAGTAAGTGCAGAATTTGGTTATAAAAAAAGTCTAAATGCAGCTGCTGTTGATGTTGCAAATGCACTAAACATAGCAAAAGCAAAGATACCAGCGGGTTTAAATCCAGCTATTTATACAGCAGGTGATTTTACTTTGCCAGTTGATGTTATAGCGCTTAGTCCAAAAAACTCTTCTATAAACTTAGATGAGATAAGAAAGATTTCTGATAGTTTTATAAAACCTCATCTATTAAGCAACAAATCCATAGGAAATGTTGAGGTTTTTGGTGGATACGAGAGTGCTATAAATGTAGAAATTGATCCATTTAAGGCTAAAAAATATGGTGTTGATTTTGCAACTATTACCAAAGTCATTATGGCACAAAACAAAGATATACCAGTAGGTTTCATCAAAGGGAAAAATAGTTTTTATACTGTGACAATCTATGGCGAGAAAGATAATGTGCTAAATCTAGAAAATTTAATCATAAAACCAAATGTAAGATTAAAAGATGTAGCAAATGTGAAGTGGGGACACCAAAAAAGAACAAGTGGATACATAGGAAATGGAAAAGACTCTATCGCCTTGTCAATTCAGCGAGCCCCAGGAGGAAGTGTGCTTAGTGTAAGTAAAGCGGCACGAGCTGAGATGGCAAAATTAGAGATAAAATACCCAAATATAAACTTTGAAATAAGTGATACTCAAAGAGATTTGATAGAACAAGCAAATAGCAATATGCTAGATGCTCTAAGAGATGCGGTTATATATACTTTGCTTGTTATCATGCTCTTTTTGGGTAACTTTAGAGCTATAATCGCAGCAGGTCTTTCGATTCCTATGGTATTTTTTACTACCATTGGAATCATTTGGATAAGTGGCGGAGAGTTAAATATAGTTATATATACAGCCATCATACTTGCTCTTGGAATGCTCACAGATGACGCTGTTGTTGTCCTTGAAAACATAGAAAGACACTTAGTCGAGAGTAAAGAAGATCTACAATTAGCCATAAAAAATGGAACAAAAGAAGTTCTTAGTCCTGTATTTGCAGGAACTGTGGCGACTATAGCTATCATGTTTCCGTTGATGTTTGTTGGTGGTTTTCCACAAAAGATATTTAAGCCTTTGATAGAAACACTAATAATAGCACTTTTGGTCAGCTATTTTCTATCTGTTACTTTTATACCGCTTTTATCTGCTTGGCTATATAAAAACGGAACTAAAAAAACTAAAGTAGAAAATGCTTTTGAGTGGTTTTATCAAAACACTGTTGGACGATTAGTTACTCCATATGAAGGAATTATAAAATTCTCAAATGGAGGCTGGAAGATAGCAAGAAGAATAGTTTTGACAGTTGGTGTGATTGCATTTTTGGCTTTTAGTATGAAAAATATAATGCCAACAATCGGAAAAGATGCGATGCCTCCGATGGACACAGGTATATTAAAAGCTCAAATCGCATTTAGTGCAAATGGAACAGTAGATGAGGCAGAAAAAAGATTAAAGCCATTTTTAAAATGGCTAAATAACCAACCTTGGAACATAAGAAGCTCTATCGCTTTTGGAAGTGAACCTGGAGTTCTAAGCCTTGGTAGTGGAAATCTTCCAACTGAAGCCACTATAACCATAAATGCTGTCAATAGATTTAAAAGAAAAAAAACACTTTGGGATCTTGAAAATATCATACGAAAAAAACTCTCTACCATACAAGGCATTAAAAGAGATGATGTCTTTGACTTTGGTGCAACCGCACTCTCAAGTGTAAAAGCAACAGTAGATGCTAGGATAAGCGCTCCGACTTTTGAGGGCATGAGCGAGTATTCCAAAAAAGTAGCAGGTGCGTTAAAAACGGTAAGAGGATTGACTTCGGTTTCAACTAGTTGGGGCAAAGACTTTAGCGAGTACATCATAGATATAGACAGAAATAAAGCTCTAAGATATGGTATCACTCCACTTAATGTTGCTATGCAAATACCGATAAAAGGTGAAGTTGCTTCGCTAAATGCAAATTTGGAGTCCATGAATACACAATTTGTCAGAATTTATCTAAAAGATAAATTTACAAAAAATCTTGAAACTCTGAAACTTTTACCTATTACGACAAAATTTGGAGAGATTCCACTCTCTCAAATAGCAAACATCAAAAAAAGTTTGACTTATGCAAAGGTAGAGAGAGACAATATGCTCTACTCTTTAGATGTAAATGGATATCGGGCAAAAAGACCAGTAACTCACTTGACTGATGATACGATAGCGGCACTAAAAAATGTAAAATCTGATGATTTTATCATAACTCAAACAGGAGACATTGCAACTATAACAGATAGTTTTGGAAGAATGTTGAAGGCTATAGGCCTAGGAGTAGTTATATTAATTATGTCTTTAATAGCGATTTATCGCTCAGTTAGAATGGCTTTTATCATGATACTTGTTTTGCCTCTATCTTTAATAGGAGCTTCATGGGGAATGTTACTGTTCAACAAGCCTAGTTGTATGCCGAGTCTTTTGGGGATTTTGCTGCTTTTTGGAATTATCATAAAAAATGCTGTACTTTTGATTGATTTTTATCAAGCAAATGAGCAAGCGGGCAAAAGCCCATTTCAAAGTGCACTAGATAGTGTAACGGTTAGATTTCGCCCAGTCATGATGACTGCATTTGGTACGATTGCAGGCATGATTCCTATCGCACTAGAACAAGCCGTTGGGCTTGAAAGACTTAGTCCGCTTGCAGATGTGGCGATTGGTGGGCTTTTGATTGGTACACTTTTAACACTTATTTATGTACCAATGTATGCTTATATATTTGATGGGAATAAGTCAAAAAAGGAGTAAAGGATGTTTGACCTTTTTGATTCGATTGCTTTTGGATTTAGAGCGATTTTGGAATGGAGTTTGATAAGATTAGCTTTTTTTAGTGGTTTAATTGTAACTCTGTTTTGGGTAGTTTTGGGATTCTTTTTTTGGAATCCCTTGGTCTCTTTTTCGGGCGATATGCTGGAGCTCGTACCTTTTTCGATGGTTCGCTCAAACGGAGCCCAGATTATATCTGTTTTTGTATGGATGCAGGCTGTTTTGATAACATTTGCACTGGTGGTGATATTTTTAGGCACACTGTTTTCAAGGAAGATTTCAAAGGATAGATATGGTTATTTTTATATTTTAACTATTGCATGCAGTGCTATTTTTTGGTCTTTGATATGGTTTTTTAAAGGAGATTATCTTCATGCTCATTTTTTAAAGCTCTTAAATTGGCTTCCTTTCGAGACCATAGATAAAGGGATGGCTTATTTGATGGCATGCTTGATGATTTACAATCTTATTGTTATATCTATGCTGTTTGTCACAAGTATTTTAAGTCAAAAAGTTCTTAAGGAGATAAATAGAGAATATTTTGATGATGAGATGATGTATGAAAGAGAGTTTGGTATAGTTAAATACACATTTAAAGATGTTTTGATATTCGTCATAGCTTCTACTGTGTTGTTTCCTGTTTTTTTCATACCTTTTCTAAATTGGGTTGTTCAGCTTGGGTTATGGGTATATTTAGTTAAGAATACCTTTGGTTATGATGTGGGCACTTCGTTGTCTGAAGACTTTACTAAGGATAGATTAAAAGAAGAGAGCAGGGCTATATGGACTATCAGTTTTGTCTCTGCAGTATTTAATTTTATCCCTATACTTAATTTCTTTGGACCGTTTTTAGGTGAAATAGCTATATTTCACTATTTAAGAAATAAGGAGTAAGAGATGTGGACACATTCAGAAAAATGGCAAGGAAAATTGCCACAAGGTGAAAAAGAGTTGCTAGAAAAATTTAGCAAATATTCAAAGATAACAGGTGTTATACTTATCATATTGGGATTGATAGGAATTATATTTCCATTGGTTTTATCTATAGTTACCGTTGCATTTGCATCATATCTTATGGTATTTGCTGGATTAGTTTCAGGATATTTTACATGGATAACAAACAAAGAAGATTGGCTTGGATGGCTTAAGAGTTTAGTTCTGTTGTTGATGGGACTTTTTATACTATTTTATCCTATCAGCGGTATAGCAGCCATAGGATTGATGCTTGTATTCTACTTTTTTATGGACGCTTTTGCAGAGTTTGGTCTTGCTATATCAATGCGCGGCAATAGTGGCTGGTGGATGTGGTTATTTAACTCTTTTGTATCATTGGTTTTAGGTATCATATTTATGGCTGGTTGGCCATTTAGCTCAACTTATTTAGTTGGATTATTTATAGGCATCAGTCTATTTTTTGATGGAATTGCCTTGTTAGTAGGCGGAAGTCTTTGGAAAAAACTTGGGAAATAGTGTGAAAAAATCATTTGGTTTATGGAGTGCTATATTTTTAGGTATCGGCTCTATGGTGGGAGCCGGTATCTTTGTTTTGCTAGGTGAAGCTGGGGCGATTGCTGGAAATCTAGTGTGGATTTCTTTTGTGCTTGGCGGAATCATCGCACTAAGTGCTGGCTATTCACTAGCAAAATTAGCAGTTCTATACCCTAGTCGTGGTGGAATGGTAGAATATTTGGTGCAGTGTTACGATGAGGGAGTATTTTCAGGCTCTGTGTCTATTCTATTTTACATCTCATCATTAGTGGGAATCGCTATGGTTTCTAAAACATTTGGAGTATATGCAGCTCATATGTTTACCCAAAATTCGATATTTTATATCGACATGTATAGTGTGGCTATATTGTTATTTTTTGTTTTCATAAATCTTGCAGGAAGCTCTTTGATAGCAAAAAGTGAAAATATCATCGTCATCACAAAACTAAGTATCATAGTGATATTTGCGATTACAGTCTTTTTTTATATAAAGCCAGAGCTTTTGTCTTTTAAAGTTTCTCCAGCTTTTAACAATGTATTTTTTGCTATATCTTTGACTTTCTTTGCTTATGGTGGTTTTAGTGTTATCTCAAATACCGCAGAAGATATGGATAACCCAAAAGCAACTATGATGAAAGCCATGATTTACTCTATTTCGTTGGTTATGGTTTTATATATTGTTGTGGCTTTTGCGGTATTTGGCAATCTAACATTGAGTGAGATTACACATGCTAAGGATTATGCACTTGCCGAGGCAGCAAGACCTGTGTTTGGACAAATTGGATTTACGATTATGGCAGTTGCCGCTCTTATATCGACATCTTCATCTATAAATGCAAATTTATACGCTACTACAAATATAACATATCAAATGGCGAAAGATGGAGATTTACCAGAAATTTATGAGAGAAATATCTGGCATAGTAGTGAAGGATTGATAATCAGTGCTATATTTTTGATTTTGATAATTTTGTTTTTTAACCTTGGAGAGATTGCCACTATGGGTTCTATATTTATACTCTTTATACATGTATTTGTACATGTTGGGCATTTTTTAAAGATAAAAAAGACAGGGGCATCGAGGTTGATTGTAGCATTTGCGATTATTTCACTCTCAGTCACGATAGTTCTAGCCCTTATATATACTTCAAAGCATATATCTGGCATCGGATACTATGTGGTTGGTGGATTTGTATTGTCGTATATTTTGGAGATGACTTTAAGGTTGGTTACTAAAAGAAAAATTTTAAAACAAACAAAGGAGTAAACGGTGGATGAGACACAAAAAGGCGTACAATCGCTAAGAAATGAGATAAGAAGAGAAGTCAGAGCTATATTTAAAATGAATATGACCTTTGAGGGTTGGAGCGTCCCTGAGATGGACGACGAAGAAGCGGCGCAGAAGATAATTGAGGTGATGCAAGAGGCATTAGATGAATTAAAAAAAGAAAATGAGGAGAATTAAGATGGATGAAATGGTAAGAAATACGGTAATGAAAGATGTTCCACCTATGAAAGTGGATGTAGAAAAGATGATAGAAATGTTTAATAATGATGAAGCAATTTTATTGGATATCAGATACCCTTTTGAAACAAAAGTATGGGGACTTAGTTTTGCTACAAAAATTCCATATAATGAGCTACCTGATAGATTAGACGAACTCCCAAAAGATAAAGCTATAGTATGTGCATGCCCTATGGAATACAGAGCGAGCATGGCAAAAGATTATTTGAGATTTAAAGGTTACGATGCTAGAACACTAAATGGCGGATTGTTAGCTTTGATGGGAAGATTAAAAGGTGGCAAAGCAAAAGATATAAACTTAGGATAGATGATGTATGATTATATACTATACTTTGCTATTACACTGTTTTTCTCGACCTTTTTTGCGATGGGTGGCGTTGGGAGCGCGATAGCATTGGTCTCTATATTTCCTATGCTTGGGCAGAGTTTCAATCTCTCCCGAGCATTGGCTCTTTTTGTAAATACATCTTCAACATTTAGTGCAAGTGTGATGAACTTTTACAGAGGCGTGCTTGATTTTAAATTTGTATTACCTTTGGTGATTGCCGTTTTGGTTTCAACCCCAATCGGAGCCTATCTTTCACAGTTTGTGGATCATAAAATCTTGATGTGGATGTTGATAGCTTTCTTGTTTGTAAGTGCAACTTTGATGCTTTTTTACAAAAGAGAAGCAAAGACAAGTTATACAAAAACATGGATTTTGTATGTCATAGGATTTAGTGTTGGTATAGTTTCAGGGATGTTAGGAGTTGGTGGAGGCGCATTGATAATGCCACTTCTTATTCTTTTGGGATTTGATGCAAAAAAAGCAGCTTATGGAGTTAGCTTTGTGATTCCTTTTTCATCTTTTGGTGCGTTTATAACATATTTGCAATTTGTGCATATGGATTGGTATCTATTGGCTGATGTCACAGTTGCAGCTCTGATAGGCGGATACTTAGGTGGAAAAATAATGCACTTTAAGCTATCTCAATCACAAGTTAAAAAACTCATAGGCATAGTTTTGTATCTTTTAGCTATAAAGATGATGATAAAATTAATCTAAATGATAAAAAAGGAAAAGTCTATGGATAATTTTTGTCACCCATTACAAAAAGATGAAATTCTAAATGAAAAACATAAAGACTTTCCTCTTTATGAGATACATATCTATGGTGGAAAATTGGAATGTTTGAAGATTTCAAAAAGAATTATGTGTAGCATAAAACATCTTGCCCTAAGAGTTAAAGTGCAATATGTCTATGATACAAAAGAAGCGATAAAAGCTGGTGTAAGAGCTGATCCATCTGTTATATTAAATGGTAAAATTATAATAGAAGGTCTTATATCAGCCGAAGAGATAGAAAAGATATTTATTTTTATCACACAAAAGGGAAATGATGACGAACTTGCTTGTTGAGTATATTCAAGCATATGGTGTGATTGCGATTTTGTCATCATTTGTTATTGGGGTTGTCACATCTTTGGCGCCTTGCTCAATCATCACTCTTCCTCTTTTAACAGGAAGCGCAGTTGCTCTTAGTGAAGATTTAGATAAGAGACACAGAAAGATTTTTATATATAAATTTTCTTTGTTGTTTGCTATAGGGCTTGTTATAAGTTTTTCAATACTGATGCTGTTAGTCTCGAAAATTGGGATAATGCTAAGTGTTGCTCCTTTTTGGGCTTATGGATTAGCAAGTTTTGCAACGATGCTAGTTGTATTTTATGCCATGGGCAGTTTTGGAAGCATAAATAAACAAAAAGTAGCAAGCAAGTTTATAAAACTCAAACTTTATGGTGCGATTATAATTGGTTTGATATTTGGGCTTGTTAGCTCCCCTTGTGCAACAGCCCCTTTGATAGCCATAATAACAGTGGCCGAAAATAGTGGTTGGATTTACTCCTACCTTTTAGTATTAGCATTCGCGGTGGGTCATGGGAGTTTGCTGCTAGTAGCAGGGATTTCCATAGGTTTTGCACAAAATATCGCTAGTTCAAGTATTTTAAATAAAATTAGTAAGATAATCAATGCATTTTTTATCGTTACACTATTTATTATTAGTTTGTATTTTGCTTATAAGGCGTATATTATTTATTAGGAGTATTTATGAAGACAGTTTTTACGATATTGGTATTATTTTTTGTGGGCATTAGTCTTTTTGCAGAAGAACCGATGCTCGAAGCCACTCCTTTTTCTCAGGTTAAAATTGGAAATGGAAAGGCCGTGATGCTTGAATTTGGTTCTGCAAGTTGCCGCTCTTGTATTGAAATGGATAAGATTTTATATAAGCTAAAAAATAAATATAAAAATGCAAATATTTATTTTATTAATATTTACAAGGACATGAAATCTGCACGCAAATTTAAAGTCAGAATGATTCCTACACAAATTTTTATTGATGAAAAAGGAAATTATATTGGAAGTCATATTGGAGCAATCAAACAAGATAGGTTAGTAGAAAATTTAAAAAGATTGAAAATCTTATAAAAGGAAATATGATGTCAGAACACACAGAACATGAGCATCATCATGGAGACTTAAAAGGCAAAAATTTAATCATAACAATTATATTAAATATCATCATCACTGTTGCTCAAGTAGTAGCAGGTATGATTTCTGGCTCACTCGCTCTTATGAGTGATGCATTGCATAATTTTAGTGATGTTTTAGCCTTAGTTGTCGCAAAATTTGCAAACATTTTATCCACAAAAGATGCCAATTATGAAAAAACTTTTGGATATAAGAGATCAAAGATTTTAGCAGCACTATTTAACTCTTCAGTTTTAGTGGTGATTGGTACATATCTAATCTATGAGGCAATCATAAGGTTTTTTAATCCACATGTAATCGAGTCAAATCTTGTGATATATATGGCGATTTTGAGTATAGTTTTAAACTTTGCAAGTGTAGTTTTGTTAAAAAGCGATTCCCATGATGATGTAAATATCAAATCAGCTTACCTTCATCTTTTGACTGATGTTATGACTTCTATCGCTGTATTGATTGGTGGACTTGGTATGAAATATTTTGGTTGGTTTTGGATTGACCCTGTTGTGACTATAATCATAGCTTTTTATCTTATATATGCCTCTTATTCGCTTGTGTTTGAGTCCATTGAAATCTTGATGCAATCAACACCAAAAGAGATAAATATAGAAAAAATCAAACTTGAAATCGAAAAATTTGACCATATAGCAAATGTGCATCATATGCATGTATGGAAGCTTGATGACAAAGATATACATTTAGAAGCACATGTAGATTTTGATGCTGATTTGCCTTTGTCGCTTACTTCTAAAATATGTGAAGATATAGCAGTTTTATTAAAAGAAAAATTTGCTATCACCCATGCCACTATCCAATCAGAATTTGGAAATTGTGAAGACAAGGGTTTAATTATTAGATAGAAAATGCAACAATACTCATTATCTAAAATATTGTGTTTATATGTAAAAAATTGTACAATATCGTAAATATTTACAGGGGTGGGAAGTGGATACGCTATTAAATCAAGAATGGGTAAAGATTGTCATTGTTATTTTAGCAGGATTTTTGATTGGTCTTGATATAAAAACCCACAGACTTAAAAAAGACTCTTCAAAAGAGATAGGAAGTGTTAGAACTTACGCGTTTATCGCGCTAATGAGTTATGTATTTGCTAAAATAAATATATATTTGTATATGATAGGTTATGTTGCGATTAGTGTGCATTTTTTACTGTTTTATTACAAGAAACTGCAAAGCAAAAAAAGTGGAATTCTCTTGTTTTTGCTGACTTCTTTGGTGTATTCATTTGGAATTATCATACTTAAATTTGATGCTTGGTTTTTGATAGTAGTTTTTATCGCTATTGTATTTATATCGAATTTAAATAAGAGATTGAAAAGATTTTATAAGATTTTTGATGAGCGAGAAGTAGAAACTCTTGCAAAAGTTGTTCTTTTAAGTGGTGTGATTTTGCCCCTGCTTCCTAGGGGAAATATACATGAACTCATACCAGTTTCATTTTTCAAAGTTTGGCTAGCTGTTGTTATAGTTTCGATGTTTTCATACATAGGATATATCCTTAAGCGATATATTTTTAAAGATAAAGGCTATTGGCTTACTGGTATCTTGGGGGGCATATATTCAAGTACAGCTACAACTATAGTTTTGGCAAAGAAAGCAAGGTCTAGTAAATCTACTGACTTATTTGTCTCTTCGATTGTAATCGCTACAGCTATTATGTATCTTAGATTGCTTGGTATCGCCTTTGCTTTTAACATGGATATTGCAAATAATTTAACCATACCATTTGTAGCTTTGGCATTGATTACATCTCTTGTTTCTATGTTTTTTTATCATAGAGCAAGAAAAGATTTAAATTCAAATATAAATGAAGATGAAGATCAAAATCCACTCGAACTTGGTACCGCATTTTTGTTTGCGTTTTTGTTTATCGCGATGGCTTCGCTTACGCATTTTGTGCTAAGTAGATATGGCGGTTTGGGATTAAATGTTCTGTCTTTTATAGTCGGATTTACAGATATCGACCCTTTTGTCCTATCTATTTTGTCATCAAAATTTAGTGTTAGCGCGCAAGAAGCATCGGCAGCCATACTGATAGCCGCTGGAAGTAACAATATTTTGAAAGCTTTTTATTCATATATATTTTCAAAAAATAAAATTGGAGTTCTAAGCGCAATAGTGCTTATAATTCTAGGAATACTTACTATCGGTGCTGGACTGATTATTTAGCCATCTATAACCATAAATCAATATATCTTGATATATTGTGAATATTCTGCTATAATTCCAAAACATAAACTCTTCTCGCCAAAGGCGAAGCAAAAGTAGCGGGGAATTTTTAATAATAAAGTGTAAATTATTCTCGCCAAAGGCGAAGCTTTAGTGAGGGGAATTTTTAATGGGCTTTGCCCATAAAAAAGGAGAAATAAAATGAAAGTAGAGATACTAGGAACAGGATGTTCAAAGTGTAAAACACTTGAAGAAGTAGTAAAAAAAGCTATAGCACAAGTTGGCGGATTTCATACAGTTGAAAAGGTGGAAGATATCCAAAAGATTATGGATTATGGCGTGATGAGCACTCCTGGACTTGTGATTGATGGTGTGGTGAAAAGTACGGGCAAAGTTTTAAGTGTTGATGAAATAGTAAAACTCATAAAAGAAAATTAAAATTTGAGATTCCATAGGGCTTATGTAGAGATTACAAATATTTGTGGATTAGAGTGTAGTTTTTGTCCCCAAAAGCTACAACCCGCAACCACTATGGAGCTAGATTTTTTCACTCATGTTTTAAAAGAACTCTCACCATATACAAAAGAAATAGCCTTACATGTGATGGGCGATCCGCTTACTCTTAGCAATATTGAAGATTATTTGCTCATAGCCTATGAGCAAAATTTTCAAGTGATGATTACGACTAGTGGTGCTTACTTGGCTAAACATAAAAATATATTTCATAAGTGTTTAAGACAGATAAATATATCTCTTAATAGTTTTAATAAAAATACTATGAGATGCACATTTGATGAGTATATGGATGAGGTATTAAAGCTTTGTGAAAAAAGAGTTGATGATGAGGTTTTTATCAATCTCAGACTTTGGAATTTGGATGAAAATGGATCTGAAAATCACTATAATCAACAGATATTTCAGAAATTATCTTTATATTTTGATATAAAATTTGATAAGGATTTGCTTTTAAATCCTCCAAAATCTATAAGATTGGCTAAAAAGATTTTAGTGCATTTTGACAACTATTTTCAATGGCCAAGCCTTAAAAATAAAACCAAAACAGATGGCTTTTGTCATGGTTTAACTTCGCAAATAGCCATACTAGCAGATGGAACAGTTGTCCCATGTTGCCTTGATGGTGATGGAATCATGGATTTGGGAAGCTTACATGTAAAAAGCTTAAAAGAGATATTAAGTGGCTCAAGAGCCCAAAATATAATCAAAGGCTTTAGAGAGGGCAAAGCCAAAGAAGAACTTTGTCAAAAATGCACTTTTAAAGATAGGTTTAATAATCCCTGACTACTTTATATGTTGGATTATCGACCTCATGTGTGCAAAATTTTCCTGCATTTTGTAAAGCT
>JALUMJ010000138.1 GCA_027040375.1 Campylobacteraceae bacterium | reverse complement strand
TAACGAATATATTAATACTTACAATACAGAAAGGTTACATTCAGCACTAGATTATTTAACACCTGATGAAGCTTATTATAAAGGTGCTAATAATAAATGCTTTGATGCTAAAAGTGTGTTACTTGGGATAGCATAAAAGGTGGAATAAAAAGAAATTTTGAATTGGTCTTGACATTTGGGGACGTTATATAACCGTAGTGCAACCTTGTTTTTCTTCCAGTGTTTTATTAGATACAGCACTACTGTAAAACTTAAATTTATTCAAAAAGCATCATTTCTTTTTTATATTTTTTGAAAGTATAGTTGTATTTAATCTTATGTGTGCTAAATCTTCTGTTACACCTTTTATAATTGATTGATATCTATCTCCATCTGATGGTTGCAGTGTATATGCAATTACAAAAAAACAAGTAGCTTGCAATAAAGTTATTTCTGTGAAAAACATCAAAAACAAACTAATAAAACCCATTCCCAAAAATAATGCAGCTATTATTTCAAATATTTTTTGACCTTTTTTTGTACTGCCACTAATTTTATAATTAGCTCTTTCGTTACTTATATTTTCATATTCCTCTTGGTAATATATATTCCAATCTTCTTTATTCATTTAGCATCCCTTCATCTGTCTATCAGTATATATTATATCACCTTTTAGTATGAATTTCCATTTGGAATATCTGCTTATTTGTATCGTCTGTAATTATATTAATATTTGAGAGAATTTGAGAGAAAATTATTTTGCTCCAGATTTCCTCCTAATCTAATAGTGAAACTTTGTCAAAAACTATCCAAGTACAATGTATCAGGACATAGATCCTGTCCATTTTTCCATCGAATAGAATCCATAAAAGGCTTTACCGTATTAAAATAATTTTTATCTTGAAGTTGCTTAAAAAAACCTTTATTGATATATGGTTTCATATCAAATAATTTTACTTCATCATTTGTAAATGTAATCAAGATTTTATAATCATCTTGTGCTTTTACATCTTTAACTCTTGGATACATTATTTATACCTCCTATTTTAAAGGATCTATCTTAAATACTTCTTCCCCATTAATTGCCAATTCCCAATCAGCCATTAATTCATCTTCGTGGATTAATATCCATGCTTCAACTAATTTTCTTTTATTTGTTTTCATTGTGGCATTTAATACTTTTCCATCAGGTATTGAAAACACTGCTTCTTCACCTTGATACCTCACATGAATATGTGGAGTATTATGTTGTTTATTATCAAAATAATACATTGATACTATTATTCCATAAAACATCGATATTATTGCCATTGTATTTTATCCCAAACATAACTTCTTATTAGTGGATATTATATCACATTTTGGTATGAATTTCAATTTGAAATATCTGGTTATTTGTATTGTCTGTATGGTATTTTTATAAATTTTTTCAAAAAATCATTTAATACATGCGTATATATTGCTTAGTAAAAAGATTTTTGAGAGAATTTGGGAGCAAATTGTTTTGCTCCCGAGTTTAATTTATCTTAAAGCCACTAGCTTTCTTCTCATATAAGCTATCTTACTTTGCAATGGTAAATGTTTAGGGCAGTTATCTTCACAGGCAAGCAAACTCATACAGCCAAATACACCGTTGTCATCTCCTATCAACTCATAAAAATCTTCATCTGTTCTATTGTCATGTGGATCTATCTGAAATCTTGCAACTCTGTTTAATCCAACGGCTCCCACAAAATCAGGTCTCATCAGTTTTGTGCCACAAGCTGCTACACATATACCACACTCAACACATCTGTCGATCTCAAAAACATCATCGGCAACCTTAGGCTCGATTGGTTTTTCGAGTTTTGAGTAATCAGGCTCTTCATTTGTATGAACCCAACTTTCAACTCTTTTGCTCATATCATTCATCCACTCACCAGTGTTTACAGATAAATCTTTTATGAGTTTAAATGCAGGCATAGGCATAAGCTGAATCACGCCACTTTCATAATTTTTAGTCAAAGTTCTACATGCAAGACCAGGAACTCCGTTTATCATCATTCCACAACTTCCACAAATCCCAGCACGACATACAAAGTCAAAAGACAAATCAGCGTCAAGAGTCTCTCTAATCTTAGTTAGAGCGATAAAAAGAGTCATACCATCAGTCTCTTCAAGTTTATACTCAGCAAAATGCGCTTTAGATACTTTTGAATTTGGATTGTATTTTAATGCTTTTATAGTTATTTCTCTTCCCATTTTAATCTCCAAATCTTTCATTTTTAGCTTTATAATATGGTTGCAAATTAAAATCCATCAAGGCTGTTTGGATTTCATATCTATCTTTACCAGCGGCCTCCATCTCTTCTTTTATCTTATCAACCTCAGCTTGTCGTTTAACACTTAGTTCGTTTTCAATTATCATGCCTTTAACACCATAACCTCTAAATGCAGGTGGCATTTCCATCTTCATGATGTCCAAGTCTTCATACTGAATTGTTGGAAGGGTATCACCCTCTTTCCAAGATGCAAGAGTTCGTTTAAGCCAATTTGCATCATCTCTTTTCAAGAAATCTTCTCGATAATGAGCTCCTCTGCTTTCTGTTCTATCTCGTGCACCGACTGCAACACATAGGGCAAGCTTTAACATTCTAGGAACTCTATAAGCTTCTTCAAGCTCTGGATTTGCTGAAAGTGTTTTGGATTTGATTGTAACATTTCCTGCTTCTTTATAAAGCTCTTCTAGCTCATCTACAGCTTTTGCAAGATTTTCTCCATCACGAAAAATTGCAACTTTTTCCCACATAATATCTCTCATCTTATTTTTGATTTCATAGACATTATATTTTCCATTTTTTTCTAAAAGAACATTTAGATATTGTTCTTCTTTTGCCAACTGATCTTCTACAATTTTTGTATTGATATCAATTTCAGTACTAGAACAATATTGTGCAAAATAATCACCAACAATCATACCTGAAACTACTGTCTCAGAAACTGAATTACCTCCTAGTCTATTAAAACCATGCATATCCCAACAAGCTGCCTCACCACATGAGAACAATCCTTTTAAAGTTGGAGATTCTCCTGTTGGTTTTGTTTTAATTCCACCCATTGAATAATGTTGCATAGGAAGCACTGGCGCCCAACCCTTAGGACCTTCATCAGCAGGGTCAATTCCATTAAATATCTCACAAATTTCTTGTACATCTCTTAAGTTTTTCTCGATATGTTCACGACCGAGTATAGAGATATCTAGCCACAAGTGTTCACCATATGGTGACTTAACGCCTTTTCCATTTCTGATGTGTTCCATCATACGACGACTCACAACATCACGGCTAGCAAGCTCTTTTTTCTCAGGCTCATAATCTGGCATAAATCTATGTCCATCAACATCTCTTAAAAGTCCACCATCACCACGACAACCCTCTGTCAACAAAATTCCTGAAGGAACTATCGGAGTTGGGTGAAACTGAACAGCTTCCATATTTCCCAATTGTCCAACACCAGTTTCAAGAACCATAGCTGCACCCATACCTTCACATATAACTGCATTCGTAGTTTGCTTATAAATTCTTCCATATCCGCCAGTTGCTATCAAAGTTCCCTTTGAAACATAAGCTGACATCTCACCAGTTATCAAATCTCTTACGATTGCACCATAACATTGGTTATTTTCAACTATCAACGATATAGCTTCTTTCCTGTCTTCTATATTTATATCTCTTTTTAAAGCTTCATTAGCTACGCCATAAAGCATAGTATGACCAGTAGCATCAGAAGTAAAACAAGTTCTCCATTTTTTAGTACCACCAAAGTCACGAGATTGGATATAACCATGTGTCTCATCATCTTCTACGATAGTAGTTCTTTTCGCATTCATAACTGCTTCTCTAGGACCTTTTGTAATTCTAGTCCAAGGAACACCCCAGCCTGCTAGCTGTCGGATTGCTTTAGGAGCAGTTGTAACGAACATTCTAGCTACTTCTTGATCACAACCCCAGTCACTACCTTTTACAGTATCTGCGAAGTGAATATCTTCATTGTCACCTCTACTCATCTTTGCGTTTCCAAGACTAGCTTGCATACCACCTTGTGCCGCTGCTGAGTGTGATCTTTTAACTGGAACCAAACTCAATACCGTAGTGCTCAATCCTTTAGATTTTGCTTCTACTGCAGCCCTTAATCCTGCCAATCCCCCACCAATAACTAGTGCATCACAATATTTAATATTCATCTTTATACCCTCGCCAACATATCATTTTTTATCATCTGCACTTGAGCAGTAGGTTGATATCTTTGTCCAACTTGATCTCTGTGTGATAAGCCTATCTTAACATAAGCAGCAAGTGTAGCAAGACCTAAAACTAAGAAAAATACAGTGATAAACCATTTTAATTTTTTAAGTTTTACTCTAGTTACTTTTGCATCGTCGCCTTCAAACCATCCCCATTTGACACAAAGTCTATATAACCCAATACTTCCATGAAACTCAACTGCTAAAAGAAGAAGTAGGTATATAGGCCACATCCATCCGCTAACCATTCTATCTGCTGAACCGTATGGTCCGATAGTTTCAGGAACAGTTAACATGATAAAAAGGTGTGCTGAAGCTAGGAAAAACATAGCAAAACCTGTAAACGCTTGTATAAACCAAAGCGTTGTATCTTCGTGATTTATCATTTTCATATGAGTTCTGAAAACTTGATACTCTCTATATTTTGTTGGCAACTTACGCATACCAAGTGCCGCATGAATTACTATAATAGTTATAATAATTGCAACAGCTACTGAAACTATAAATGGATTTCCTCCCTTTATAAACGAAATGCCCTCAAACATTTTAGTTACACTATACATAAAGTCTTTACTAACTAAAATAGATGAAACAAAAAACATATGTCCCCACATAAAAAGAGCTAAAAATAGTCCAGTTGCACTCTGCCAATAATCTAGCTTGGCTGGCATCCTACTTTTTTTGCCCTCTACTGACTTACCTAAGAAGCCTTCGATTAGGTTACTCACGCTTTATCCTTTTTGTGATTTTTAGAAATTTTACACCTTTTATATTTAAATTGAAGTTATGTAAATTTATTACATAACTTATTTATAAAAAAAACTATTAGATTAAAAGATAAAGAATATTTTAACTAAAATATTCTATTTCTGTCGTTTTAAAAGATATATATACAAGAAAGAAGAAAGCAAAATCATAGCGATAGACAATATTTGCCCCATTGTCATCCAACCGTCAAAGATAAAACCCATCTGGAAATCAGGCTTTCGGTAGAATTCTGCTATAAATCTTGCCACAGAATAGAGTATCCCATAAAGAGCGATAAGCTCGCCATCAAACCTTTTTTTGCTTCTATACATGTAGAGAATCACAAAAACAACAAAACCCTCTAAAAACGCTTCATATAGCTGAGAGGGATGCCTTAAAACGCCATCTACATAAATTCCCCAAGGAACATCAGTCTCTCTACCTATCAAACCTTTATTTAAAAAATTACCTATTCTACCAAAGATATATCCAAGGGGAACACTAATCGCAACTAAATCCAATAAAACAAATATATTTGTCTTATATTTCTTGCTATATAGCCAAGTTCCAAGTAAAAATCCTACTATAGCACCGTGATAGCTCATGCCGCTTATCCCTACAAATACTCCATCCATAAAAGGGTTAAATATCTGCCAAGGGTGAGTGAGATAATAACTAGTATGTGGGTCATAAAAAAGTATATATCCAAGTCTTGCACCCAAAATCACACCAACCTCAACCCATACAAAATAGTTATCCAAGTCCTTACTGCTGATGCCTAGTTTATCTTTTTTTGCAAAATACTTAGCCGCAAACAAAGCACTAAGAAGCGCTAAAACATACATGATTCCATACCAATGCACGCCGATACTGCCAAGCGAAAAGGCTACTGGGTTGAAGTGTGCGTATATGTTATTCCAAAATTGCATCTATGCTTCCCTTAATGCTTTAGCTATGAGTTCTAGTGGATTTTTAAACACTACATCCACTTTATCTTGAAAAAGTGAATTAGTTATCTGCATCCTGCATGCACTACACTCTGCACTCACTATGTCAGCCTTACTATCTCTTATCATGGCAGCCTTTGGCATACCCGCCTTTTTTGCTAAGTCATACTTTTCTGTTTGCATCGTCACTCCACCAAAGCCACAACACCTATTTGAGTCACTCATCTCTTTTAAGATATAATTTTGGCTTATCAAATCTCGTGGTTCTTTGTAGATTCCTTGCATCTTTCTGGCATGGCATGGGTCGTGGTAAGTGATGATTTCACTCATTTTATGTTTTTTATTTGCCAAAATCTCTTTTAAATTTGTACATTTTTCGAGATATTCTGTTGCCATAAAGATTTTTGGAGTTAATTTTTGGGCTCGTTCTTTCCACTCAGGTTGGTCGTGAAAAAAGTGTATATAATCCACCTTTACCATGGCGCTACATGTAGCCTCTGGAATTATCACAGCGTCTAGTTCATCTATAAAAGTTTCCATATACTTTATATTGTGTTTTGCGAGATAATCAACAGTATCAAAATCCCCTGTAAAGTAAGCAGGAGCACCGCAGCAGAGTTGATTTTTTATCAAATAAGCATCAATCTCTAAAACATTTAAGATTTCAAGAAGTGATTTGCCAATATCTGTATATGTGTAGTTTGCGAGACACCCTATAAATATACCAATCTTGCCTTTTCCTCCATTTTTGATAACATCTGGATGTGCATTTAAAAAACTTTTTGCTTTTGCACTTGGCAAGAGTCTATCTTTTTTGACAATAGGCAGTGAAAATCTTGGCTCCATAGAGCTTTGTTTTTCGTGTATCTTAAAGCCACATGTTTGAAATACATATCCCAATTTTGCGGCTAAATCCATAATCTTTCTATGTCTAAGTAACCAGAAAAAAAGCTTTTTATACCAAGCGAGTCCGTATTTTTTCCTTATATCGTTTCTAACTTGCTCTATAAGCATATCTACTGGTAAATCGTTTGGACAAATATCCACACAGTTTGTGCATAAAAAACAACTCTCAAAGATATCTTTTGCGTTTTTGTCCAGCTCTAAATTGCCTCTTTGATAAGCTCCCAAAAGATCTAAAAAACCTCTTGGAGAGGTAACTTCATCCATATTTACATTGTGAATAGTGCAAGTTGGTATGCATTTACCACATTTTATACACTCGTCACTAGTGTTGCTAAAATCAAATGTCATCAAACTGTCTTTGAAAATCTTCGTTTGCTTTCGGGTATCTTTTTAAGATATGCGTCAAAAGGCATAGATATATTTCTTATCAAGAGCGTTCCTGTCGTGCTTACTGTTATCTTTTTATTTTCTCTATCTATCACCACTAAACCTTCTTTTACAAAAGAGTCTAAATCGCTTATAGCGTCATCAAAATACTCAAAGAAATCCACTCCAAACTCTCTTTCAACTTTGGCGATATCGAGCTTAAAGTTACTCATAAGCTCCATAATCACAGCTTTTCTAAGCACATCATCATCGCTTAATACCAAGCCTCTATGAACTGGTAATTTTCCTGCATCTATGGCATTTTCATATAATTTCATATCTTTAAAATTTTGAACATAATGATAAACACCCTCGCCGATACTTGTCAAACCAACTCCAACTAAATCAGCTCCACCTTTTGTAGTATATCCTTGAAAGTTTCTATGTAATTCACCCTTGTCTATAGCTAAAAATAACTCATCACTAGGCTTGGCAAAGTGATCCATCCCAATCATGCGAAGACCTTGAGAACTAAGATAATCTATAGTATATTTTAAAATCTCAAGCTTTTCGCTTGGTGTTGGAAGCGTAGTTTCATCAATCTTACGCATAGTTTTTTTCATCCAAGGAACATGTGCATAATTAAACACAGCAAATCTATCTGTATCGAGCTCTAAGGATTTTTTAAGCGTGTCTTTAAAAGTCTCTAAATTTTGATAAGGAAGCCCATAAATCAAGTCCATATTTACTGAGTTAATACCAGCATTTCTCACCATCTTTACAGCGTTATTTGTCACCTCAAATGGTTGAATTCTGTGTATCGCTTTTTGCACAGTATCATTAAAATCCTGCACACCAAAACTCACGCGATTAAATCCGCCAGCTACTAAAACATCAACTTGCTCTTTTGTTAAAAATCTTGGGTCAATTTCGCAACTTATCTCCGCATCA
>JALUMJ010000137.1 GCA_027040375.1 Campylobacteraceae bacterium | reverse complement strand
ATATTTTGAGCAGGAGGTATTTGGGACAATATTTCACTCTTTGAGAACAAAAAACTCACAAAAAGAGCCATCAATAATAATTTTTTCATAATAATTTTTTAACCTTTAACATGTCTGAAAATACCTCTTTTTTTGCAGATGGATTTCTTAGCAAGAAGCTAGGGTGAAAAGTAGGTATAAGTTTGGCATCTGCAAATTCCAAGACTTCTCCCCTGATTTTAGATATAGGCATATCATAATCTCCTGTGAGATGGTGATAGCTTGTGGAGCCAAGAGCCACGATGATTTTTGGCTTGATTATACTTATCTGCTCCAATAAATACGGCTTACAAGATGTTACCTCTTCGAGTGTAGGAACTCTGTTGTTTGGAGGTCTGCATTTGAGCACATTGGCTATATAGACATCTTCTCTTTTCAAATTTAGTACATTTTCTATGATTTTAACTAAAAGCATACCAGCTTTTCCAACAAAAGGTCTTCCTACCTCATCTTCATTTGCTCCTGGTGCTTCACCTATAAACATAAGAGATGCATTTTCATTACCTTCACCAAAAACAACATTTTTTCTACTATTTGATATGGAACATAGATGACAATTGCTTACTTTATCACTCATAGCAGCAAGATTGCTAGAAATTTTTTGATTTATCATATTAGCTGGTTTGTATTCTTTGAAATACTTAAAACCAAAAGAACGATATTGATATAATAGTTTTAATAATTTTGCTTTTTCTATTTTAGTCATATGTGAATGATACCCAAAGGGTAGTTAAAATCGCATTAATTAGTTATAATATCAATTCCAAAGGATTTTTGAAAATGATAGAAAAAATAGAAAAATTATTTGAAACTAGAGATGTATTGCTAACAGGTGGCGGAGGTGTGGGCAAAAGTTATCTTGCCATGGAGTTAGTTGCACGAGCTAAAAAAAATGCTAAACAAGTTGTGGTTTTAGGGAGTACGGGGATAAGCGCTGTAAACATAAATGGACAAACTATCCATAGCTTTTTTGCTTTTGGTATATGCAGCTCCCTTGATGTGCTAAGCAAGCAAGACAAATACTCTAAAAATAGATTAATGGAGATTAAAAAAATACTCAGCAAATGCGACTTACTTGTCATAGATGAGATAAGTATGGTTTCAGCAGCCCTATTAGATATGATTCAATACAGACTAAGAATGGCAAATTTTAAAGGTAGGATTTTATTTGTAGGCGATTTTTTTCAACTTCCTCCTGTTTTCAAAAAAAGAAGTGACACTCTTACCAACACGCAAGGATATGCATTTCAAAGTAGTGCGTGGGAATATATAAATCCACTAATCATAGAACTAACAAAAACAAAACGCACAAGTGATGGTGAGTTTTTTGAGATATTAAGAAAGATCAGATGGGCACAGGCAGACACACAAGTTCTTGAGTATTTAAGTTCTCTTAGAAGCAACATAGGCGGTTGGAATAAAGATGCCACCGTATTATTTGCAAGAAATAAAGAAGCAAACGAGATGAATTTGCTAAAACTAAATGAACTAAAAGGTGAATTGATTATCTTAAAAGCAAAAGAGAAGCTACATGTAAAGAATTTGCATGAAAATAAGATAAAAAATTGGAAAAACTCACTGCCAATTCCTTGTGATTTAAGCCTCAAAATTGGTGCTAAAGTTCTATTTTGCACAAATAAATGGAGCAAATACTACAATGGCGAACGAGGCATAATAATAGACATAACAAATGATTACATAATCGTAGAAAAAGAAAACGCAACGGTTAAAGTAGAAAAACAAGAGTTCGTTATGAGTGAAAATATCATACTAAACGATAACATAGAAGAAAAACCCCTTGTAAGCATAGAGCAGTTTCCGCTAAAGCTAGCATATGCCATCACCATACATAAATCTCAAGGCATGAGTATAGATGGATTGGTTTGCAATATAGACAATATATTTGAAAAAAGTCAATTTTATGTAGCAATTTCAAGAGCTATAAATCCCAAAAAACTACTCTTGCACCAAAGTTATGGCGATTTTG
>JALUMJ010000136.1 GCA_027040375.1 Campylobacteraceae bacterium | reverse complement strand
TAAAATCTATCGTTACGCCTTTGTTATCAGTCAATCTTCCATCATCTAAAACTTGAAGCAATATATTAAATACATCAGGATGAGCTTTTTCCACCTCATCAAAAAGTAGCACACTATACGGTTTTCGTCTTACTGCTTCAGTGAGTTGTCCGCCTTCATCGTAACCCACATATCCTGGAGCTGCTCCTATAAGCCTGCTAACTGCGTGTTTTTCCATATATTCGCTCATATCAAATCGTATCAATGACTTTTCGCTATCAAACAAAAACTTAGCCAATGCTTTAGCACTTTGTGTTTTTCCGACTCCTGTTGGCCCTAGAAACATAAAGCTTCCTATCGGTTTTGATTCATTGCTAAGTCCAGCTTTATTTCTTTTGATAGCTCGCCCAATCGCATGCAAGGCTTTATCTTGTCCGACAACCTCTTCTTCTAACTTCTCTTCGATATTTAAGACTTTTTGTTTGTCACTTTGAAGCATTTTATTTACAGGGATTCCCGTCCACTTGCTTACTATTGAAGCTATCATCTCTTCATCAACACTGTTTTTTAGCAAAGTTCCACTCTCTTGCATGTCGTCCCACTTGGCATTTAACTCTTCTTCTTTTAGGTTAAGCTCTGGAATCTTGCCATATTCGATTTCGGCAGCTTTGTTAAAATCACTGTTTTTCTTTGCCATTTGGGCTTCTCTTTTGAGTGCTTCCACTTCACTTTTCATACCAGCAATTTGTTCAAAAACCTCTTTTTCATTATCAAATTGCATTTGCATTTTTTGTTTATGCTCTTTGGCATCGCTTAACTCTTTTTCTATCTCTTCGAGCCTTTGCTTATTTTTCTTTTTGCCTTCCATCAAAAGAGCTTCTTTTTCTACCATGAGTTTTCCGATTTTAATCTTCACTCTACTAAGTTCTATCGGCTCACTCTCTATCTGCATTTTAAGCTCACTTGCACCCTCATCTATGAGGTCTATCGCTTTATCTGGCAAAAATCTATCTGTTATATACCTATCACTTAGTTTTGCGGCTGCCACCAAAGCTCCATCAGTTATCCTTACACTATGAAATGCTTCTAAAGACTCTTTTATGCCTCTTAAGATTTGCAAAGCTTCACTTATGCTTGGCTCATCCACTTTTACTGGCTGAAATCTTCTTTGCAACGCTGTATCTTTTTCAAAATACTTTCTATACTCTTTGAGCGTTGTAGCCCCTATAGTATGAAGTTCACCTCTTGCAAGGGCAGGTTTGAGTATATTTGCTGCGTCCATGCTTCCCTCGCTGGCTCCTGCTCCTACTATCGTGTGAATTTCATCTATAAAAAGTATGATATTGCCTGCTTTTTTTACTTCATCGATGACTGATTTTAATCTATCCTCAAATTCACCTCTATATTTTGCACCTGCGATTAATGCACTCAAATCTAGTGCTACAACTTTTTTATTTTGCAAGCTCAAAGGCACATCATTGTTGGCAATTTTTATAGCCAATCCCTCAGCGATTGCAGTTTTTCCAGTTCCTGGCTCACCTATTAGAATAGGGTTATTTTTAGTCTTTCTTATCAAGATTTGCATAATCCTATGTATCTCTTCATCTCTTCCGATAACAGGGTCAAGCTCACTGTTTAGTGCTTTTTTGGTCAAATCTATACCGTATTTTTCCAAAGATTCTAGTGTTTCATCGGCTGTTTGTTTGTCTATCTTTTTATTGCCCCTTAAAGCTTCAAGAGTTTTTTTGATTTCACTTATATCTAAATATTTTGCAAAAATCTCTTTTATAGCTCTATCATTTAGGTTTTCACTTAGCCAAGTATCTACTGAGAGATAACTATCTCCATTTTTATTCATCAAGCCCTCTGCACTTTGCAAAGATTCGATTAACGCACGAGAAAGTTTTATGCTCTCTTTTGTTACATGTGAAGCTGACGGCAAAGAGTTAACTTTACTTTTAACTTCTAGCTCAATCGCTGATTTATCAACCCCCATTTTATTTAATACTTGGTTTAAAATAGAAGATGAGTTTGTTAGCAATGACCACACTACATGTAAAGGCA
>JALUMJ010000135.1 GCA_027040375.1 Campylobacteraceae bacterium | reverse complement strand
CTCAACAAGAAGTGCTTTTGGTGCCGATGGAAAAAAGAGAAGCTATCATCATCGGGGCTTCGACTGAAAATCCATATTTTACTTTGACAAGTGGCATCAGGTCTCGCTCCATGTTGTTTGAATTTTTCCCACTAGAAGTTAGCGACTTAGAAGAAGTGCTTGAAAAAGCAAGAAAAGAGTTGGACTTTTCTATAGAAGAAGATGCAAAAGAGTATCTTTTGAGCTCATCTTCAGGAGATGTTCGCTCCATGCTAAATCTCTTGGAATATGCTTTGAAAATCTCTTTACATGTAGAGATTGAAATACTAAAATCTCTAAGACCGAGTGCTCTGAAAGATGGAGTGAGCTCTAGTGATACTCACTATGATTTTATAAGTGCGATGATAAAAAGTGTAAGAGGTAGCGATGTGGATGCGGCGTTGTATTATCTAGCTAGGCTGATTGATGGTGGAGAAAGCGCTGATTTTATCGCTCGTCGTTTGGTGATACTCGCTAGTGAAGACATAGGAAATGCAAACCCAAATGCACTAAACTTAGCAAATAGTTGTTTGCAAAGTGTAAGCAAAATAGGCTTTCCAGAAGCTAGAATCATACTTTCGCAAACTCTTATATATCTTGCAAATTGTCCAAAATCAAATAGCGCATATGAAGCTATAAATAAAGCACAAAACTATGTGCAAGACTCCAAGGCACTAAAGATTCCCAAACATTTAACAAAACTTGGTGCAAAAGAGTATAAATACCCTCACGACTTTGGAGGATGGATAGAACAAAAGTATTTGGAAACTGATTTAAAGTTTTATGAAAGCTCACATGTAGGCTTTGAAAAAACTTTAGATGAGTGGCTAGATAAAATCAAAAATAAGGCTAAATAGATGAAAGTTGCGATTATTGGTGGCGGAATTAGCGGCTTAGCTACTGCATTTTATATAAAACAAGAAAAACCAGATGTGCAAATCACGCTTTTTGAAAAAGAAGAAACACTTGGCGGAAAAATGATGACCAAAGAGATAGATGGCTTTTTATTTGAAGAGGGGAGCAATGGCTTTTTGTCAAATAAACCTGATACTTTAGAACTCGTAAAACAAAGCGGAAGTGAAGATTTGCTCATGCGAAGCAGTGACGATGCAAGAGTAAGATTTATCTACAAAGATGCACTTCACCAACTACCAGAATCCGCAGGGGCTTTTTTGAAAACACCGCTTCTTTCTACTTTAGGAAAACTAAGAGTTGCAGGAGAGGTATTTATCCCAGCCAAAAAAGATAACAGCGATGAAACACTACAATCTTTTGGTTATAGAAGAGTAGGAAAAGAGATGACAGATGCTTTTCTTGACCCTATGGTGGCCGGTATATTTGCTTCTGCACCAGATAAGATATCTGTAAATTCAGCTTTTCCAGCAGTCGTGAAACTAGAAAAAGAGTATGGCGGACTTTTTAAAGGAATGCTCAAAAAAAAGAAAAAAGATGCAGGGCCTGGTGGAGTTTTGATGAGCTTCAAAGGAGGAGTTAGTGCTTTTATAAACTCACTAGCAAACTCAATGGATATAGAGATAAAAACAGGCGTAAACATAGAAAATCTAGAAATTTTGGCTGATAAATATATCTTACATGTAGAGGGCAAAAAAGAAGAATTTGACAAAGTAATCCTATCTACCCCAGCCTTTGAGAGTGCCAATATACTAAGAAATTTAGATGCCGAACTCTCTGGGATGCTTGATGATATAGAATATTCACCTATAAGTGTCGTTGGATTGGGCTACGATGAGCTTTCTCATAATCTTCAGGGTTTTGGACTATTGACAACAAAATCATCAAAAAAAGATGTTCTAGGTGTTTTATGGGATAGCTCGATTTTTACTGACCGTGCACCAAAAAACAAAAAAGCCCTAAGAATCATGATAGGCGGACAAAGAAATCCAAGTTTAGCACTAAAAAGCAAAGAAGAGTTAAAAAACATAGCCATAAAAGGCGTAAAAGAAACAATGGGCATAGAAGAAATACCCGATACAGCCTATGTGAAACAATGGCAAAAAGGAATCCCAAACTACAGAGTAGGGCACCTA
>JALUMJ010000134.1 GCA_027040375.1 Campylobacteraceae bacterium | reverse complement strand
TCCATTCCAATGGATTGATA
The DNA here is from genome assembly GCA_027040375.1 of Campylobacteraceae bacterium. Classification (GTDB taxonomy): domain Bacteria; phylum Campylobacterota; class Campylobacteria; order Campylobacterales; family Sulfurospirillaceae; genus JAADIZ01. The sequence continues at coordinate 8,297 of JALUMJ010000134.1, read as the reverse complement.
TCTACAACTCCACCATGACATCTTGTAAAATGTAAACCATTTGGAACAATGATTCCTTTTAAATCTTGCCAAGGAGTAAAGCTTATAGATGCTTTTTGGTCAGCTGTCAGCCAAGGAACATCTCTTCTGACAACATTTTGCTCATACTTTGAAGGTAATCCATAAGGATATGAGTTATTATCTCTTCCCCATTTAAGTCCCCACTCTGGATTATGTGGAGGTAAATTTTTAGGGTTCACATGTGATGCTGCTTCTAATTTTGTAGCGCCAACTCCGCCTAAAGCTGCAGCGGCTGTTACTGAAAAGAGGAATCCCTTTCGTAAAAAATCTCGCCTGCTGCCTTCAGGAGTTTTATCTAACTCTTTTGCAACTTCTGTAATTAGTTCAGAAGTACTCGGAGAAGATTTATCTATATCTAACTTAATTTCTTTCAATTATATCTCCTTTTCATTATGATAATTAATGATATATTATTAAAACATCATTATTTTGTCATTTTTAAACTTAAGACTAGATTATAATAAAAAATACTTTTACATAAGAATTTTTAATATAAATGGTTTAAATATAGGTAGTTAAGGCTATAGTCTATGATTATAATTATTTTTTTGATTATTATAATTATTTATTTTAAAGTAGATTGTTACGATAAGTAGCACGAAATATAAGCTAATATTATTTTTATATTTGATATTTTTATATTTGATATAAAATTATATTATATGAGGAGGGTTGCTTTGAGATGTAATTGTAAATTAGATATTAAGGCTACATGTAGATTTAGGAGTTGGTGGAGTGTAGCGGGATCGAACCGCTGACCCCGACGCTGCCAGCGTCGTGCTCTCCCAGCTGAGCTAACACCCCATCAAGTGATAATTATAGCATAATTTTTATTCAAAGGCTACTAATTCTCCTTTTTTTAATTTAAATATTTTTTCTTGAATTGACCTTATATAAAACTGCTTTTCTTTATAGCTTAAATTTTTATCTCTTTTTATGTTTTGAAGTTTTTCACTGTAAAATCTTATCAGAAATGTAATCATAGCTGAAATCAGATTTACCTCATCATAAGTTTTAATGTCATCCCATAAACCAATCCTAACTAATCTTGGATCTTCTAACTCATTGTTTAAAAGAAGTTTAAACTCTTCATTGTGACTTTTAAACATGCTTATATCTATATTGTCAAGTATAGTATCTATGAGTGTTGGGCTATGCAATATAGTCTTGATGATAGTTAGTTCAAGTATATCCACAAAGGCTTCTTGAGTATTTCTCATCGTAGCATTTCTTCTAGTTTTTACAAGATTTTGTGGCAAGTTTAAGGCTCCACTTAAAACTCCCTTATAACTCTCTTGTAGTGTCTCTGGTAAACTTTGTAGATATGCTGTTCCCTCTTGCAAGGCTTTTTGTTTTTGTAGAGCATCACTTAAATCATACTTTTTAACTATCCTCTCAATCGCAAACTCAACAAAGGGCTGAGTTTCATTAAATAACTTATTTAGTTTTTCTATTTGTCCATTTTTAACCATATCAGCTGGATCCATCCCCTCACCAAATAAAATAACACCCCCTTTAAAAGAGTGTTTGCTAAGAAGCGTGGACGCCTTTAGTGCTGCTGCTATTCCTGCGTCATCTCCATCATATGCAAGTACGACTTCTGGCTCCATTTTAGTGATAAGAGGTAGATGGTCATTTGTAAGTGCTGTCCCAAGCGTAGCAACTGCATTTGTAAAACCAGCTTGATGAAGCATTATGGTATCTAAGTAACCCTCTGTTATTATTATCTTTTTATTTTTAAATATCGAATCTTTTGCAAAATAGTATCCATAAAGAAGTTTAGATTTATTAAAGTATCTTGTTTGAGGTGAGTTTATATATTTTGCTGGATGATTTGTGATGGTTCTTCCGCCAAAACCAACAAATTTGCCTGTTCTTGAACGAATTGGAAACATAATCCTCTCGTTAAATCTACAATACGCCCTATTGCCCTTTTCGCTAATATCTGCTACTCCAAAATCTTTTAACTCACTCATAGAGTAGCCGTGACCTCTTAAGAAGTTCAAAGTTTCATCCGAGCTAGGAGCATATCCTAACTCAAACTTTTCTATGGTTGATTCGCCTATGCCTCTTTGGAGCAAGTACTCTTTTGCACTTTTTTTATAATCTAAATTTTTTCTAAAAAAAAGAGTTAAATTGTCCATCAGTTTTCTATCAACCTGGGCTTTATCATTATCTGTGTAGCTAAGAGAAAAGTTATACATGGTAGCCAGTTTTTCTATGGTTTCTGGATAATTTAACTTTTCGTACTCCATCACAAATTTTATAGAATCTCCCCCTGCTCCACAACTAAAACAGTGATAAATTTGTTTGGATGGGCTTATCACTAAACTTGGATTTGAATCACTGTGAAAAGGACATATAGCTTTAAAATTTGCACCATTTTTTTTAAGCTCAAGATAATTTCCAACAACATCAACGATATCTAATCTGGTTTTTAAATTTTCTATAGAGCTGTTCTCTATCATTTAACTATCCCCTCTGCCAATAAATGGCATTTTATGATTTTGCATTATAACATTTAAAAACTAATTTGGTATAATATCTCTTTATCAATAAAAGGTTGTAAATTTGAATAGTTTTTTTATCGAGTATAGAGACCCTATGTTTGGGATTATTATACTTTTTGCTGTGATTTTTGTCATCTCTTTTGCCAATTATTGGTGGGGAGTTTTTAAAAATAAAGAAGAAAAAGATAGTATAGAAAAGTTTGTTAAAAAATTTGAAATAGTAAGTGATGAAAAAGAGTACAAAAAACTTCTGCAAGATTACGAAATTCCTGTAGAATCTCTTATTTTACTAGCTGATGCTTATGGGAAGAGCGGTGATTACGAGAAATCTATAAACATCTATCTTGTTTCTTTAAAAAGGGTAAAAGGCAAAGATAAGAAAAAGTATATTCTCTCAGCTCTTGGAAAGACATATTTTATGGCTGGTTTTCTCTCAAGAAGTAGTGAGGTATTTTCAGAATCACTTAGGCTTCATCCAAGAAATGAAGAGTCATTGAAGTATCTCACTGTAGTTTTTGAAAGATTAAAAGAGTACAAGCAAGCCATAGAAGTCTTAGACTCGCTAGAAGAGTTAGGAGCAAAAACTTCTCAGCAAAAAAAATATATACAAACCTTGGAATTATATGAAGATGCAAAGATAAGCAATGCCCAAAAAGTTAAAAAGTTAAAAAAGATATCTAAGGAAGAAAAATTTTTACAGAGAAAATATTTTGAATTTTTGCAACAAAACAGATTACCTTTAGAAGATGATGAGTTTTTACAATTTGATTACAATAATCTACTAGATTTACTTTGGTTTTGCGATGATAAATGGCTAGATTTATCTAAATTTGACAACCCTGTGCTAAAACAAATAGCGATGGCAAAAGGACAAATAAAATATGAAAAAATCGAAAATACTCCTTTTGAATTAAAAGCTCTTAGCCTATTGCAAAACTCTAAAGATATAAAAGCAGATTTAAGCTTTCATTATATGTGTAAGGAGTGTAAAAATGTGTTTCCGATATATTTTTATAGATGCCCAAAATGCCTAAGTATTGCGAGTGCAAAGATACAAAGTTCAATCATAAAGAAGAGCGATGAAGCAAATATCCCTTTTCTGTGATGGCTCGTCGCTCGGAAATCCAGGCAATGGTGGATATTGTGCGATTTTAAAATTTAAAGGAAGTGAAAAAATCATAAAAGGCTCTCGTGCAAATGCGACAAATAATCAAATGGAATTACTTGCTGTCATAGAGGGGTTAAAAGCACTAAAAGAGCCTTGTGAAGTTGAAATCACAAGTGATTCTACTTATGTTGTTAAGGGCATAAACGAATGGCTAAAAAACTGGCAAAAGAGGAATTTTGCAAAAGTTAAAAACCCTGACATGTGGAAGCAATACATAGAAGTAGCAAAAAAGCATAAGATAAAAGCTAGTTGGGTAAGAGGGCATAATGGACACGAAGAAAATGAAATTTGCGATAAATTAGCCAGAGAAGAAGCAGAAAATCTACAGATTTAAAAATAGGAGTTATATATGAAAAATGGATTAGACACCTTGCAAAAGCGTTTGGATTATCAGTTTAAAGACCAAAATCTGATAATCGAAGCACTTACACATAAGAGTTATAAAAAGTCCTACAATAACGAAAGGCTTGAGTTCTTGGGTGATGCGGTTATGGACTTGATAGTTGGAGAATACTTATACCACAAGTTTCCAAATGTGGCGGAGGGAGAACTATCCAAATTGCGAGCTTCTTTGGTAAACGAAAAGGGATTTAAAAAGCTTGCTGAGTGTTTAAACCTTGGTGAGCATATCTTTATCTCTTTGGCTGAAGAAAACAACAAAGGCAGAGGAAAATCTTCACTGTTATCAAATGCTTTTGAGGCTGTTATGGGAGCTCTTTACCTAGAAGCTGGCTTAGAAAAGGTAAAAAAAATCTCAGTTCATCTACTAGAAAATGCTTACCCAATTATAGATATGGAAGCTATTTTTAGAGATTTTAAAACTACTCTTCAAGAATTGACTCAAGCAAAATTTGGTGAAACTCCTGAGTATAAACTGTTAAGGGCTTTTGGACCAGACCACATGAAAGAGTTTGAAATAGCTGTCGTAATTCAAAACAAAGAGATTTCAAGAGCAAAAGGTAAAAGCAAAAAAGAGGCGCAACAAGCTTCAGCCAAACTAGCACTAGATGTGCTAAACAAGGACAAATAACCATGAACAAATTTGGCAAAAGATTTTCATTTAGCACATTTGGAGAATCGCATGGCAAAGCTATCGGATGTTTGATAGACGGTATGCCCTCAGGCGTTAAAATCGATGTTGATTTTATACAAAGTGAGCTAGACAGAAGAAGACCTGGGCTTAACAAATTTGCAACCTCTAGAAAAGAGGGTGATAAAGTACAAATCTTAAGCGGTGTATTTGAAGGCTACAGCACTGGAACTCCTATCGAGCTTATCATATATAATGAAGACCAAAAAAGCAAAGACTACAACAATATAAAAGATATTTTTAGACCAGGACATGCAGATTTTACATACTATAAAAAATATGAAATCAGAGACTATAGGGGCGGTGGAAGAAGTAGTGCGAGAGAAACAGCTTCAAGAGTGGCCGCTGGCGCAATTGCCAAGTTGATATTGAAAGAATTAAATATAAAAGTATTTAGTGGTGTATGCGAGGTTGGTGGGATAAAGTGTGATCAATATGATTTTTCATATGCACCAGATAGTGAGATTTTTGCACTAAATAAAAACTGTGAACAAAAATGGAAAGATAAAATTCTTGAAGCTAAAAATTCTCACGATTCCATAGGTGGAGTGGTTGGGGTAAAAGCCATAAATGTACCTATTGGCTTAGGAGAGCCGATATATTACAAACTAGATGCCGTTCTCGCTGACGCACTTATGAGTATCAATGGCTCAAAAGCTGTTGAAATCGGAGTTGGGTTTGAATCATCATCATTAAATGGCTCACAAAATAATGACCAAATATCAAAAGATGGATTTTTAAGCAATAATAGTGGCGGAATCTTGGGTGGGATATCAAATGGAGACGATATAGATTTAAAAGTTTATTTTAAACCGACTCCTTCTATATTTAAAGAGCAATTAACCATAAACAAAAACGGACAGGAGCAAGAATTTTCCTTAAAAGGAAGGCATGACCCTTGTATCGCTGTTCGAGGAAGCGTGGTTGCTGAAGCCATGACTGCTATAGTTTTAGCTGATATGTTGTTTTTAAATATGAGTTCAAACATAAAAAACATAAAAAAAGTTTATGTTAGTTAGAAAAAATCTTTTCTGGATTATACTTTCAATTATACTTGTATTTTGTGTTGTATTTTTTAGTAATTTAAACAAAGCAAAAGACAAAGAATTAATAAATCAAAAACAAGATATTACAAAAACTTGGAAAAAGAACTATCCTTATAGAAAATACTTACATGTAAAGAACTTTTATAAAAATTTAGCCCCAAAAGCTATAAAAATATGTCTTAAATACAATGTCCCTCCAGCTGCCGTTTTAGCAATAGCAGGCGTGGAATCAGGATATGGCAGAGGATATGTAGCAAAAATTACAGGAAATATACTCAGCCTTGGAGCAAAAAAAGGAGAAGCCATGCTTCCTTCTTTATATCTGCCAAATATAATAAATCTTCCAAGTAAAGTCTTATATAATACAAAGATGATAGATAAATATACAAAAGATAAGCTTGATTGGAAAAGAAGGCCTCCTAGCTTCAAAAAAGATTATCGCCCAAAAGGTATAGCTGGTAGTAAAAAATCACTTGATTTCTTTGATAAAAATCCCGAGAAAAGATTGTCTGCAAACTTGGCAAATATAGAAGATTTTTGTAAAAATTGGATAAACAAAAATAGAAGTCAAAAGGCCTTTGCAAATGCAAGAAAAATGCTCGATAATTCTGTAAAATTATACTCTAAAAATATCCTTTTTACCAAAGAAATCAATGATAAACTTATAGATATGATAGGCGGAAAAAAGAACTCTTTTAATTACAGAAAATCTTGGCCTAAGAAAATAAAGCTCATCATGAACAAAGTCGGGCTTGTAGCATTAAGCCAATCGCTACATGTAAGCCAAAAAAAGTTTGATGACTTATGGTGACTATTTGTTTATAAACTTTTTTACATGTGGCTTAGCTAAAAAATAAACTATAAATCCCCATAAAACAATACTGCTTAACTTTGCTATTAAACTAGCATCTTCAACTGTATTTATTATGATGTGTTGGCACTTTGACCATACAGTTGGAAAGTCTGTTCGTGGCATCAATATGCTAAATGCTTTATATTATAGCAATGAAGTATCTATTCCAGTAGCATTTGAAATTGTAAAAAAACCAATACAGTTTTGTGATATTAACTGACTTTACGCACTAAATGCAGTTTTGTATTTAGTGCGTAAAGTCAGCTAGTAATTGTATTTCTTGCGAAATTATTAATATTTTAAGGTGGCGACTGACTCCTTTTAGGGGGACTTAGCTATAAACTTTTTTTTTGGTTGTCCGATTTAGTTTGTATCAGTGGCAAGGATGCCACTGAAATTTCAAAGATAAAAGGATTTATCATGGGTTTTAGAATTAACACAAATGTTGCGGCTTTGAACGCTCACAGAAATAGTCTTATGAACAACCAGGCATTGAATCAAAACTTGACAAGGTTGAGTTCTGGTTTGAGAATCAACAAAGCGGCAGATGATGCTTCAGGTCTTGCTATCGCTGATAGTCTTAACTCGCAAGCAACAGGCTTGGGACAAGCTATAAGTAATGCAAATGATGGTATCAATGTGGTCCAGACAGCCGATGGTGCCTTGGATGAGTACACAAAAATCATCAATACAGTTAGAACCAAATCAATTCAAGCTGCGTCTGATGGTCAAAATGCTGATTCAAGAAAAGCTATTCAAAAAGATATAGGCAGGCTTCTTCAAGAGGCTCAAAATATCGCTTCAACTACTTCATTTAATGGTCAAACATTGTTAAACGGTGGTTTCCACAATAAAAGCTTCCATATCGGAGCTTATAGTGGTCAAACTGTTAATATAGATATAAAAGATACTCAAATTGCCAAAGTATCTAACTTTGCCTTGGAAGATGGAACAACTGCTGTAAGCGCAGGTGGAACAACTGCTCATACTATAGCTGTTTCTGTTGCAGGAACTGCTGTGAGTGTAACTGTTACAGATGTCACTAGTAATACCTCACTTCAAAATGCTCAAGCTATCGTAGATGCTTTCAATGCTGCAGCACAAAGCAAAGGCGTAACTGTTAATGCAAGGGCCATAGAAACAACTGCAGGAACTGGAAACTATACCATCAGACTAGACAGTGGAGATAAATTTACCACAAATACTACAGGTGGAGTAGGTTTGGCAAAAGGTGATCAAGATACAGGTTTGACCAATAACCTTGGCACAGTTGATGTAACCACAAAAGCTGGTGCTGAAAAAGCGATCATAACATCTGGCTATGCTTTAAGAGATGTGGATGAAATAAGATCTGATATAGGTTCAGTTCAAAATCAACTTGAATCAACTGTTAGAAACATATCTATTACTCAAGTAAATGTTACTGCAGCCAAATCAACCATAATGGATGTTGACTTTGCGGCAGAAAGTGCAAGTTTTGCGAAACATAATATTTTGGCTCAATCAGGCTCTTATGCTATGAGTCAAGCAAATGCTGTTCAACAAAATGTATTAAGATTGTTGCAATAGT
>JALUMJ010000133.1 GCA_027040375.1 Campylobacteraceae bacterium | reverse complement strand
CACTTATTTTGCTGTTCCTGAGTAGCAAGATACATAACCTTAAATGCTGATGCTTCAGTAGGAAATGAGCCTTTAGATTTAGTCTTTCTCTTTATAGTTGCGTTTAGAGACTCAATAGGGTTAGTAGCGTTAAGTTATTGTGTAGTATCATTTGCTATGATAAAACTCAATATGCTAGAAAATTATAAAATTTTTGATGATGAAAAACTTGAAAACATCAAACCAACTGATGAACAAGGACATTACAATACTACATATATATTATCTACCTCAAAATGCAAATATATAATCAAGAAGATAACTGACAATGTACATGTAAGTAAAAATCATGAATTTTTAGTGCAAAGTATCACTTATCGCAAATCAATTTCAGCAAAAGCATTGCTCTTTGACACTAAAAACTCTCTCTTGATTCAAGAGCATATTGAGGGAATTCATAAATTTGAATTATCTAAAAAAGATATCAAAAATTTAGCTTTTTTGTTGAACAAACTCCATAAAATTAAGATAAAAACCAAGATATTTGATATGGCTAAATACTTTCACTCCGTCAAAAAAGATAAAAAACTCAAAACTGCATTAAAAGATTTAAAAAACTATAAACAAGATTTGGTTTTATGTCACAATGATTTAAATCAAAAAAATATTATCTTTGGAAACAAGATTAAGATTTTAGATTGGGAGTACGCTTGTATCAATGATAGGTATTTTGATTTGGCAAGTATTTGCATAGAGTTTAAGCTTTCAAAACGACAAGAAAGAAATTTTATGCACCATTATTTTAAGAATAAAATGCCAAATTTTAAGAAATTAGATACTTTTAAGATTTTATATAAATATGTTTGTTATACTTGGCAAAAAGAAATAAAGGATTTAACATGTCAAGAGTAGTTTTAATCACTGGAGCAACTTCAGGTTTTGGAAAAGAATGTGCGAGAATATTTGCCAAAAATGGCGACAAAATCATAATCTGTGGAAGAAGGGCTGAGCGGCTAGAAGAGTTAAAAAATGAACTTGTAAATAGCGATGTTGCAACTTTAAGTTTTGATGTGTGCGATAAAGACAGTATATTTGAACATATAAATTCTCTTGGTGAGCCTTATAAAAACATAGATATACTCATAAATTCAGCAGGCCTAGCTCTTGGTCTTGGCTTAGCTCCTGATGCATTGCTTGATGATTGGGAGAGGATGATTGATACAAATATTAAAGGACTTTTGTATGTCACTAAAGCAGTTTTGCCTGTTATGGTTCGGAGAAAAAGTGGATACATCTTTAATCTTGGTTCCATCGCAGGAAGCTGGCCATATAAAGGTGGCAATGTATATGGTGCAAGCAAAGCTTTTGTTGAACAATTTTCTTACAATCTTAGAACCGATTTGGAAGGCATGAATATAAGAGTTTCAAACATAGAGCCAGGTGCCGCCAAAACAGAATTTTCAGATGTGAGATTTAAAGGCAAAACAGATCAAGCAGATAAAGTTTACGATGGATATGAACCATTAGTCGCCAAAGACATAGCAAATCTTATCTTTACTCTTTCAAATCTACCCTCACATGTAAATGTAAATTCCTTAGAAGTTATGCCTACAGCTCAGACTTGGGCGGGCTTACATGTATGCAAGAAATGATAATAATGTTCATCCGTGCCTCCTTAGGTATTTATTATTTTACCTAAGGTTGGGGCACATGTCTAACTTTGGGGATGTTATGCTCATTAGAAAATCTATACTTCTTGAATAACGGCTGTATAAGGTTTCAAATTTTCCAAATTCATCAACAGAATATTCATCTTTAATACCTATATCACTGCACTCTTTAAAAGATATTTCTATCCAATATAGTTGCTTAAGTAGTAAATATCAACAGCTCCAAACATAAAACTCAAACTTAAACATAATACCAACAAATATTTTATAATCACGCCTTCTAATTTATTTTGTTTAATTTCTAAACCTCTTAAATACTCTTTCAAAATCAAGTGTTATGCCACAACTGCTATCTTCAAACTTATAGCTCTCTTTGCTAAAATCTCCCTGCTTATCATACTCTTTGCCATCAAGCTTGTAAAATTTT
>JALUMJ010000132.1 GCA_027040375.1 Campylobacteraceae bacterium | reverse complement strand
TACTATTTCATTGCTAAAAGATGCTTCTTTTGCAATTTTATCTCAGATAGAAAACACTTCAAAAGATAGTGAGGAGTTGGTTAAAGTCTTAAAACAGATAGATGAAAATGTTTGGTCAATAGAAAAAGTTGTTAACAAACTAAATGAGGAAGCTAAAGACTTCAAAATATAGATATTATTCAAAGGGGTCAGGGCTTGAATTGTGAATTTATTTAAATTCACAATTCAAGCCCTGACCCCTAGTCATTATTTGTTTTGCATGCTTATGTATGCATGTATTGATTTTGCTGCTCTTTTTCCTTCTCCTAGTGCTTTTATGACTGTAGCTGCTCCACTAGCCGCGTCACCTCCAGCGAAGGTTCCTTCTACGCTTGTCATGTGATTTTCATCTACGATTATTACACCTTTTTTATCCCTTTTGATTTCAGGTGCACGATCTAAAAATAGCCTATTTGGAACAGTTCCTAGTGCTTCTATAACGGTATCTACCCCTAGATAAAAATTACTACCTTCTATAGGCTGTGGAGATAGTCTGCCGTCCTTTTTCTCTACAAGTTCCATCTTAATAAGCTCCATATAGTCGATAAAGCCTTGGTCGTTACCATGAAATCTTATAGGATTAACTAGTTCGTGAAAAATTATGCCTTCTTCAAGAGCGTGGTGTAGCTCTTCTTCACGAGCAGGAGCATACTCTTTGGTTCTTCTATATATGATGTGAACCTCTTTTGCTCCAAGTCTTAGAGCTGTTCTAGCAGAGTCCATCGCAACATTTCCAGCCCCAATCACTGCCACGGTTTCACCTACATCTATAGGAGTATCCCACTCAGGAAATTTATATGCTTTCATGAGATTTGCACGAATCAAAAACTCATTTGAAGAGTAAACGCCATCAAGTGGATTTTCCCCTTGTATGCCCATGAATTTTGGAGCACCAGCACCCATAGCTAGAAAAACTGCATCATTTTGACTGGTTAATTCATAAAAGTAGATATTTTGACCAACAGTATGATTTAGTACTATTTTAACACCCATGTCTTCTAGTTTCCGAACTTCCTCATCAACTATATCTTTTGGTAATCTAAATTCTGGGATACCATACTGAAGTACGCCACCAGCTTTATGCAGAGTTTCATATATCGTGACTGCATAGCCATATTTTCTACACTCTGATGCACATGCAAGTCCAGCAGGTCCTGAGCCAACTATGGCTACATGTTTATCTTCGTTGTTGACTATCGTATTTTCTACATCGATTTTATGTGCTTGTCCCCAGTCGGCTATAAAAGCTTCAAGCTTGCCAATGGCGACTGGTTCGTCAAACTTTTTCAAGATACAGTCACCTTCGCATTGGTTTTCTTGTGGACAGACTCTTCCTGAACATGCTGGAAACATATTGTCTTGCTTGACCAAAAGATATGCTTCTTCAAATTTTTTCTCAGCTATCAGCAGATTCATCTCTTTGATGCCAATATTTACAGGGCATGCAGGTTCACATTTTGGTTTCTTGCATTGTATGCATCTAGCTGCTTCTTCCGCTGCTTCTTCCTCGGTATAGCCGTATGGCACAGATTTAAAGTTTTTTATTCGTTGCAATGGAGGCTGTTCTCCCATCGGAACTCTAGGTTTTATTTTTGGCATTGTCCGCATCCCCCTTTATGTGCTTCGTAATAATCATTTGCTTTCTTTTCTTCTTTTTTAAACATTCCATATCGTTTCATAGCCCGTGTCCAATTTATCTTTCTACTGTCAAACATAGGCCCATCAACACAGGCTAATTTCATCTCGCCATCTAGATATACCCTGCAAGCACCGCACATACCGGAGCCATCGACCATCATTTGTCTCGTTGTAAAAAGATTATCTATATTGTTTATAGCCAATATAGTAGAAATAGCTTTCATCGTTGGAAGTTTCCCTCCACCAAAAACATAATCTATCTTTACACCATTATCGAGCAGTCTTTTTATAGTTGTGATGTAACTTCCTTCATCGCCAAAAGACCCATCCTCAGTTGTTATAAAGTGCCTATCGGCTATGCTTTTTGTAAGATATTCATCTGGATATATTTCTTTTTTGCTTGCAAAAGTTTGTATAGAAGTAAGGTGATTCCCTTCTATCTTACCAAGAGCTTCGCATATTGCATAATTTTCTGCATGCCCACAAACTGCATCAGAAACAACTACGATATTCCCATATACTTTTTCCTCTATACCATGCCCCAAAGGTCCGATAACATTTTCAAAGCTAGTCATACCATCTCGCAACTCTTTTGATGTTTTTCCTAACTTTCGAATAAACATGCTGATTGTTCCATCTTCTACTTTCATGACAGACATAGGAATTCGTTCTCCCTCTACCCTAGTCATCAACATCACAAATTGCCCTGGATGAAATCTTTCGGCAACTTCAGGTGCTTCGACATCAACTAGAAAATCTATTGAATCTAAATCTATCATTTTTGTTATTTTAAATGACACTACTACCCTCCTAATTAGATATTTTCCATTATCTTATGACAAAAAATAAAATAAGTACAGCAAAATACATATGTTATACATAATAATTATTATAAATTCAATTTATGAGTAGAAATGAAACACTTTTAAATGAGGCAAAAACTATCTTAAAGCCCTAGCTTTAGGGCTTTTAAAATTATTAGTATAATATTTATGTTTATTATTGTTTTAAGGTAGTACATGTTGGTAATATTTAAGTCAAACTAATATTTAATTCTATATAATATATCTATGAACAATTTTGAAGTAATTAAAGAGAATTTTAAACAGTGCGATATAAAGATATCCCAACGACTTGATAAGGATAGTATAAAGGCTATCTATTCAAAAGTAAAAAAGATACAAAATCAAAAATATTCTTTTGTGAAGATAGATTGTTCAGATATGACATCTTTAGATTATGCGGGTGCATTGATGATAGCAGATTTGAGTGCCTCACTATGTGAAAACAAAGCAAGCGTAGTGATAATGGGCATGAATCAAGACTCTCAAAGTCTCTTGTTTTTTGCAAGAAAAAATCTAAGGCAAAAAACTAAAGTTAAGTTATTAAAAGAAAATATATTTATTTCCCCAATTATAAAAGCAGGGAAATATACTATGGACTCGGTTGGGTCATTTATCTTCTTTTTATCTTTTTTCGGTGAAACTGTATCAAAGTTTTTGAGAATCACTTTAACACCTTGGAAATTTAGATACAAAGCAACCGCTGTGCATATAGAAAAATCGGGTGCTCAAGCTTTGCCTATTGTTGCGCTCACCTCTTTTCTGGTGGGGCTGGTCATCGCTTATCAAGGTGCCGAACAGCTAGCGAAATTTGGTGCAAATATATTTATAGTTGATATGGTATCCATCTCTATGTTTAGAGAACTTTCACCTTTAATTGCAGCCATTGTTATAGCAGGACGGAGTGCCTCTTCTTATACCGCTGAGATAGGAACTATGAAGATAACAGAAGAGATAGATGCTATGCGTTCGATGGGGTTTGATCCGATTAATTTTCTTGTTTTACCTCGTATTTTTGCTCTTCTTATCGCTATGCCATTGATTGTGTTTTTTGCTGATATTGTTGGGGTTTTTGGGGGCATGATTGTTGCGAAATCAAGTTTAGGAATTTCATATACCGAGTTTATCATAAGAGCAAGAGATGTTGTTGCTGTAAAACACATACTTATAGGACTTTTTAAAGCTCCTTTTTTTGGGTTGCTTATAGCTACAGTAGGATGTTTTAGGGGTTTTCAAGTTACGGGAAGCACAGAAAGCATAGGTCACTATACAACCATCAGTGTCGTAAATGCCATCTTTTGGGTTATCGCTTGTAACGCGCTTATATCAGTAGTTCTTACGGAGATTGGCGTATGAGTAACTCAATCATAAAAGTAAGAGATGTAACTACCAAATTTGGCAATAAAGTCGTTCATGATAAGATATCGATAGACATAAAAGAGGGCGAAGTTTATGGAATACTTGGCGGAAGTGGCTCAGGAAAGACAACGCTTTTGCGAGAAATGATAATGCTACAACGATTTAAATCTGGGAGTATAGAAGTGCTAGGGCGAAGAATCGGTCATCTCTCTCATAAGCAAATTGCAGAGTTGAAACAAAATTGGTCAGTTTTGTTCCAATTTGGTGCACTCTATTCGTCGCTAAATGTTATAGAAAATGTCTCTATTCCGTTGATTGAATACACAACTCTCCCAAAAGAATTAATTGAAGAGATAGCTCTTAGCAAATTAAAGATGGCTGGTTTAAAAAAAGAGGCTACATACCTTTTTCCAAGTGAGCTAAGTGGTGGTATGAAAAAACGAGCAGCATTGGCAAGGGCGTTGGCTATGGATCCTAAGATTTTATTTTTAGATGAGCCTACTAGTGGACTTGATCCAGTTGGAGCTGAAAATTTTGATAGACTCATAAGAGAATTAGCGTCACTGTTGAAGCTTACTGTGATTATAGTAACACATGATTTGCATACTATAGAGCATGTGTTAGATAGGTTTTGTATTATATTTGAAAAAAAGATACTTTTTGAGGGAACTCTTGAAGAGGCCAAAAAGTTTGAGCATTATGCTATCAAAGAATTTTTAAAATTAGAAAGAAAAGAAGGATAAACACATGGAAAAAAGATTGAGTTACATTGTGGTGGGTGCATTTGTTATTGTTCTCGCTTTGTCGTTATTTTCTTTTTTGTATTGGTTAGCAAAATATGGAGAGGAGTCAGTTGCACATAATTATTATCATACCTATTTTACAGAATCAGTATCTGGACTCAGTAAAGAATCAGCTGTAAAATACAGAGGTGTGGAAGTTGGGCGAGTAAAACAGATATCAATAAATAAAAAAAATAGTGAAGAAGTAGAGATATTGTTAGAGATAGAAGCAGGAACACCTATCAAGGTAGATACATATGCCACTTTGGGCACACATGGCATAACAGGATTAAAGTACATAGAGCTAAAAGGTGGGTCTCGGGATTCTGCACTATTGCCCAGTGCTCAAAATAAATTACCTACTATTAAGTCAAAAAAATCAGTCATGGCTTCACTTTTTGATAATAGTGAGGTAATAACAAAAAAAATCAATACGGTACTTGATAAAATAGGCAAAGTATTAAGCGATGAAAATGTAAAGAATTTCACCAAAATAAGTGCGAATTTATCTAGTACAACAGCATATATAGATCAAAACAAACAAAGAATCGGAAAGATGTTTGAGCAGATAAGTGAATTAAAAACAAATATAGAATCAAATATGAAAGTCATAACTAAAGATGTAACAAGATTTTCAAACAACACTCATGAGTTTGTAGGCTATACAAAAGTTTTTGAAGAAAAATTAATTCCCTCGTTTGATAAGCTAGGAAGCATGAGCGACCGAGCTGGAGCTGCAAGTGACGCAACAAAAGAGTTTTTTGTAGATATGAAAAAAGAGTTAAAAAGAGGCGAATTTAATTTTGCTGATATAGTTGAGCAAAATCTTCAAGTCATAAATGAGACAGTTTTGTCTCTAAGAGATTTATCTCAAAAATTGGATGACACGGTGAGTGAGCTAAAAGATAGCCCAAGTGATTTATTATATAAAAGTAGTAAAAAAATTCCAGGACCAGGAGAAAAAAATGAATAAGATATTGCCATTATTTCTAATAATATTTTTGCTAGGCGGCTGTTCTATAAAAGAAGTAACGAGCCCCATAGTCAAATATAGCATAAATGATGCACAAGCCATGGCTGCTCAAAAGCCTATAGATAAAATACTGAAAATTTCTCATATAAAGACATCCATAAATCTTCAAGGCGATAGTATATGGTATAAAAAAGATAATTTTGAAACAAATTCATACCTGTACTCTAGCTGGAATCAAAATTTTTCAAATATGATAGAAGATCATGAGGCCGATTTGTTATATAAAAGTGGGCTCTTTAAGAGTGTGTTTAGCGGCTATTCTAAGATTAAATACGACCGTGTTCTTGAAGGTGAGATAGTCCAAGCTGTGCAGTTTGTCAGCAAAAATAAGGCGGAAGTAGAGTTTATTTTGAGACTATATCTAGTAAATGCAAAAAATTCTAAACTTATAAGTTCAAAAGATTTTAGCTATACTAGAAAATGCAAAACTATTGATGCATATGGTGCTGTAAAAGCTTATAATGATATAATTAAAATATTTGATAAAGAAGTGATACTATGGCTAAAGAAATCGATAAAAGAAAATTAAACAGATTATTAGAATTAAACAAAAAAATTGTTTTAGAAAATGATTTTTCCAAGAGGATAAGACTGATATCTGATAGTATAAAAGAGATTATAAAAGTGGATAGATGTACCATCTTCATAAATGATGAAGATTCGAAGAGCCTATGGTCGGTATATGTTGATGGTGTTAGTTATATTGAAGTTCCAAACGACAAAGGAATAGCTAGCGAAGTTTATAAAACAAAGAAAACAATACTTATTAACGACACTAAAAAAGACCCTCGTTTTAATAAAAATGTTGATGAAAGTAGTGGATATGTTACTAAGTCCATCCTCGCTGTGCCTATCATCGGATATGGAGAAAAAGTTTTAGGAGTAATGCAGTTGATAAATAAGATAGATGGCAGTGGTGGCTTCAATGATGAAGATGTTAAGATTTTAGGGTATGTTATTGGACATGTTAGTGCATATCTTGAAGTAATGGTGCAAGAGAAATAGATATGAAAAAAGTTATATTTTGTTTCTTATTGGTGAGTGTTTCTTTGTTTGCTAGTGTCGATTATTCCTCGCTTAGTACGCAAGAATTATTGGCTATGATGGGTTATGTGCCTGCTAAAAATTTGCAATCTTTCAAGCAAGAATTAAATCAACGCTTAAATTCAATGAACACACAAGAAAAAAAGATTTATAAGAAAAATTTGAAAAAAATGCAAAAATGAATAAAGCCAAAATTTTTTTACTTGAAGATGATGTAAGCTTAAACGAAACGATAGTGGAGTTTTTAGAAGATTCTGGGTATGAGGTAACAGCTGCATATGATGGTGATGATGCCCAAGATTTGATATATGAAAATAGATATGATTTGTATCTTTTAGATGTAAATGTCCCTGGTATCAATGGTTTTGAGCTTTTAAAAAGAGCTAGAGAAAATGACGATAGTATTCCAGCTATTTTTGTGACATCCCTAAACTCTATAGATGATTTAGAATCAGGGTACGACAGCGGTTGTGATGATTATCTAAAAAAGCCTTTTGAATTAAAAGAACTGTTATTTAGAGTGCAAACATTGCTTAAGAGAGAGTTCTTACATGTTCACACTAAATCCATAAAGATAGCAGATGATATAGAGTACGATTTGCTAACAAATGAATTAAAAGTTAGTGGTAAAATTATGAGAATACAAAACAAAGAAGCACTGCTTTTAAAGCTATTTTTGCAGAAAAAAGGAGAGATAGTCTCGCATACGGTTATATATGATACTCTTTGGAGTTATGATGAGGTTAGTAGCGATTTGGCTCTTCGCACTTATATAAAAAATCTTAGAAAATTAATAGGAAAAGAAAAAATTGTCAGTGTTAAAAAGCTGGGATATAAATTTACGCTCAAGTGAAAAAAAGACACTTTTATCGTTTTTTATATTATATATCTTTTTTACGATTCTCTTATTGCTGTTTTTGGCATTAGCTTACTATAGCACACAAAAGGACTTGATGCTAAAAGATGAAAGAATCACTCTTTCTAAATACGCAAACACCCAGATAAAAAAACTAAAATACCTACATGTAAACTTTGATAAAGTACCAAGAATTTACCCTAGAAATAAAAATTTCAAATCTGCCATATATGATAGTATTTATACAAAGATATTTTCCTTGCTTGATGCTAGCAAGGTCGATTTAAACGAAAATA
Source organism: Campylobacteraceae bacterium (assembly GCA_027040375.1). Lineage (GTDB taxonomy): Bacteria > Campylobacterota > Campylobacteria > Campylobacterales > Sulfurospirillaceae > JAADIZ01. Next base: position 448 of record JALUMJ010000132.1, on the reverse strand, counting down.
TCTATCTTGAAAATGGTAAAATATATTATATAAAAGAGTTAGAATCCTACTATTTGGGTGCAAAGTATGTGGTTATACAAATTAAAGATAGCGGGGCTTGGAAAGCAGTTGTATTTAAAAATTTGGCTATTTATGGTGCAATCTTGCTATCTCTACTTTTGTTGATGGGTTACTTTTTAATGAATTTGTTGTTAAAACCCATGCGAGATGCTATAGATTTGCTTGATAGGTTTATAAAGGATACAACACATGAGTTAAATACTCCTGTTAGTACGATTTTATCAAATATCGAATTAAGTGATGGGAAAACTGGGGATGCAAGGCTTCAAAAAAGGTTAAATAGGATAAAGATTGGTGCTAGGACCATATCTAATCTTTACCAAGATTTGGTTTTTTTGACATTGTCTCAAAATGGACAATCCCAAAAAGAAAAAGTTAATTTAAAAGA
>JALUMJ010000131.1 GCA_027040375.1 Campylobacteraceae bacterium | reverse complement strand
ATCCATTAAAAATCCTGTCGCATAGTATCGCTGTTGCGACACTAACATTTAAAGAGTCAAAATCTCTCGCCATTTTTATTGATACTATCTTATCTAATTTTGATTTTATCTTAGCTGGAATTCCCTCACCTTCACTACCCATCATTAGCGCTTTTTTTGGACTAAATACTATATCTTTAACATTTTGCCCACTCATATCAGCACCGTATATCGTAAAATCTATCTGTTTTAATTCGTTTATTAAATCAAGCGTATTTGATTGCAAAACTATCGGTATCTCGAAAACTGCACCGCTACTTGTTCTTATGATAGCTTCTAAATTTATAGTTTTTATCCCGCTAATCACAATAGCATCAACACCAAAAGCATAAGCGCTTCGGATGATAGCACCTATATTTCCAACATCAGTAATGCCTTGTAAAACCAGTATAAAAGAGCTATTTTTAATCTTAGAAAATTGTACATAATCTATGTCATCAATTTCCGCGATAAAGCCTTGGTGATTTCCACCATGGCACAATGCTTGAGCTTTTTTATTATCCACCAAGACAACATTATCACATGCATTTTTTATCTTATAAAAAAGTTTTTGATCACATTTCTTTGACAGTTGAACTTTTATCAGTTTTTTTGGATATTTTTTTAATATATGCAAAAAAAGTTGTTTTCCATAAATAATCATAGATTTATTGTATCCAAAATACCTTAAAAAGCTCTATAAAAGATTAAAAAGAGTTTATTGCTGATAGTTATTTTCATAACACTCTTTTATGCTTTTTCCGGTCAATTTTGCTAAAAGTTTTGCTTTTTGTTTTGGAGGTAAGTCAAGTGATTTTATGTCTTCTTCATTGATTGCTTTTCCTAACTTTGCAACTTTTGGCTCTAGCACCAATGCCCACTCGCCTTTTATGTTGTTTAAATTTAAAAAATCTGGAAAATCTTTTGCTAGAGAGAAAAATTTATTTTCAAATTTTTTTGTAGCCTCTTTTATGGCAAACAATCGCCTATGAGGGCAAATTTCGGCCAACTCTTGAGCTAATTTTTCAATTCTATGAGGCGATTCATATAAAATTGTTAAAATCTCAGAATTTATCACCTCACCAAGAGCTTCGTTGCGCTCTTTCCCTTTATGAGGTAAGAAACCATAAAAATAAAATTTATTTTGAAAAAAACCACTTGTCGCATATGCTAAAAGTAGGGCATTTGCTCCTGGAAGAACTTCATAAGATATATCTTTTTCTTGGCAAAATTTAACTAGTGAGGCGCCTGGGTCACTAACGCAAGGCATACCAGCATCGCTCATAAAAGCTATGTTTTTAGAAAACATATCAATATCTAGCGTTGATAAAACTTTTTCATCATTATGAGAATGAAAAGAGATAAATTTTTCGACTTTAAATTTTATATTATGTCTTAATGAAAGCAAATTTAGAAGTTTTTTTGTGACTCTTGTATCTTCGCAAAGTAGAATTTGAATTTCGGTCAAAAGCTTTAGGCTTCTAACCGAAATGTCATCAATATTTCCTATCGGAGTAGGAATCAGATAAACCAATTTTTTGGCACCATAATTTAAAAATTATTTCATATTGTATTTTTTCTTAAACTTCTCAACTCTTCCTGCTGCATCCACTATTTTTTCACTGCCTGTGAAAAATGGATGGCATTCGTTACAAATATCAATCTTAAGCTCTGGCTTATTTGACATTGTTTCAAATTTATTTCCGCAAGCACAGCTAACTGTACAAGCGACATATTCTGGATGAATATCTTTTTTCATTTTCGATTTCCTTAAATTTTAATTAATATCCCCTAGTTCCAACGAAATAAAACATCTTTATGCCCTATAGATGTTTAAAAAAAAGCAGTAGGCTTTTTGAGCCCACCGCTATATAGGGGGAGGGGAATTGTGATTATAACACAATAATCCTTAAGAATTTAATATATTGCCAACATGTACAGCAATTATAACTCTAACCCCCTCCTAAACCACAACATACTGACTAGTATCCTCAATCGGGGTATTTGTACGCCTGCACAATAAGAATTCAATCATTTTATCAAAGCTTTTAACTATAAATAT
>JALUMJ010000130.1 GCA_027040375.1 Campylobacteraceae bacterium | reverse complement strand
TCCATTCACCATTTGCGCTATCAAGTGCAGTAGCAACTGCTGAGATAGTTGCTATCTCAGCAGATTTTTTAGCTCCATCGGTAACACCAGAGAGCTTAGGAATAGCCACTGTTGCCAAAATACCGATAATAACTATCACAAAAATAAGCTCTACCATTGTGAATGCTTGGTGGCTTCGAGTCAAGTTTAGTTTCTTAATCAGCTATTTTTACAGCTACAGCAGCAGCTGCATCATCTATATTATCTACATTTACACCTGTTATAGGGTCTATGCTAGCGTTTACATCTACCAAACTGATACTTTCCCTAGGAACTATAATCCATGCATTACCATTTGATGATATGTTGGCATTTGATACATTTATATCAAAATTGTTTGGATTAAATACCCAAAAGTCATTGTTATCTGGGCTACCAGGAATATCACCACTTAATGGTTGAGTTACGCCAATTGTTCTATCACTTGCTTTACCAGTTATAAGTAATACATCATTTGTTGCATTTGTGTCAGTATTTGCCTCTGCATAGCCAATTATCTGTAAATTATCAGCTTTTTTTAGAATTTTTTTCAAGACATCATGACTACTATTTATACTAGTGTAATCAGTCCATTTGGCACTATTGTCTATGTCACTATCGTGCCAACTGACATTTCTATCGTTGTAATCTTGTAAGCGAAATTCAATCTGACTAACAATTGCACCTCCATCAATACTTTCCATAGTCGCAAGTTCACTATTTGATTTTGCCCTGTCTTTAATGCCACTAAATTTTGGCAATGCAGTTGCAGCCAAAATACCTATAATTACGATTACGAAGATTAACTCCACCATTGTAAAACCACTTCTTCTCATGTTTTCTCCTTATATTATTACTTTATGAATAAATATTTAATTATTTAAACTTTTTTACAAAAATTTATCTAAAAAATACTATTTTGTTAAGACTGAAATACTAGCTTGTGATCTTTAATTTTTTACAGTTTATGACTTTAGATAAAACAACATCTTTCTCCTTGCGGGTTTAGAAATATTTCATTATATTTTTTAAATACTTCATCAGTCAAGCCAGCTGATATCTTTAGTTGTTAATCACTTATTTAAAAGCTGTGAGGTAGCTGTTATTTAGCACTTATTACATATTACATAACAGATGATAAAATATCAAGGACTAATAACTCTATATCGCAATAGAAATAGTATTATGCTTGACATGAAAGATGTTAAAAAAAGAATCTTAACTAATCTTGTAGTTGCATTTCCAGAGTTTGAAAAAATCACTGATCCATTATCGTGTATTCGCTCAGTCATAAACAGTAAAAAATTAAAGATCACAAGCTAGTACTTGAATCACCCATAATAGCAATTATAAAAATAGCTATTACTATACTAATTTATTAAATCAAACATAGTGTTTGATTATAGAAATACTTTGGTCAAAATTTATATTATTGACTTTTAAAAAGTACTTTTAGAATCAAACAAAATCAAGAGAAATTCTCTTGAAAATGTTATTTTAAAATTTATTGCTAATAAAACATTGTTTTTTATAAATTTCCTTGCTTTTTAAGGTGTTCTTTATAAAAAGGCTTATTTGTGCTAATTATACTATATTAAAACTAAAAGCAAATATAATTCCACTATAGTTTCCATTATTATCGTTACTATAATGATTAAGGTTGACAGATCATTCCTACATCTAAAAAGGCTAGTGATATTGAAAAAGAAACTTTAAAATTAATGACACCATTTAAAAATAGAATCCACACAATCGCAAGTGATATTGGCATTTGAGTTTTCCAATCATAAAAATATATCTCAAGCATTAGATTGTGAGTATTATTTTTGTCATTCTTACTCATCTTGGGAAAGAGGTTTAAATGAATATACTAATGGATTAGTAAGGCAATATATTCCAAATTACTTCGTTAGATTTTACTGACTTATCTTTTGATAAGCCTACAAAAATCTGCCTTGTACTAGGACTATTTCCTTATGGCCAATAGTTGGTTTTATCTATGGTTTGGTACTTAATACCTAAATAAATATAGACAACTGCCGATTTATGGTTTATAATACTTAGTCAAGGAGGACAAAATGGATATATTTAGTGCCACAAATAAACAAGTAGCTCAGACAACTGCACCGACGGTAGATACATCGACGAGCGTAAGAAGAGCGGTTGAAAGCACAAACGAAACTGCAAAATCTCAAAAGGATCAAGCACCTGATACAAAAAATATCAAGAAAGAACTCAACAATACAGTCAAACATCTAAATGACAATATGAAAGCTTTAGATACAAATGTTATGTTTGGTTTTAATGACAAGATAGATGCAATGTTTGTAAATGTTACTGAGAGAAGCACTGGTAAAGTAATCAGAAGAATACCAACAGAAGAAGCGATGAAACTCTCTGAAAAAATGAAAGAGATAGTTGGCATGATTTTTGATAAAAAAGGATAAACGATGGCATCTTCATTAAGTTCATTAGGCCTAGGAAGTCAAGGGGCACTAAGCTATGATGTTATAGATAAGCTAAGAGCAGCAGATGAAAAAGTTATAATAGCACCGATAGATAAAAAGATTACCACAAATAAAATACAAACAAAAGATTTGTCTGCATTAACAACACTAACTGCTTCATTAAAGGCGGAGACTAGTACTCTATCTGATGAAATGAGTTACCTACAAAGAAGTGCAACTTCATCAGATACTGGTGTGAGTGTAAGTGTTCAGGCTGGGGTTGAAATTCAAGATTTTTCATTTAATGTAACTACTTTAGCTAAAAGAGATATCAATGAAAGCCAAGCATTTAATAAAACGACAGATACTTTTGCAACTGCCGACGATACAGTACATCTTGCAATAGATGGAAATACATACGATATCAAAGTAACATCGAGCACAACAATTGATAATTTTAAGAATAAAGTTTATGATGCAACCGACGGTAAAATAACAGCTTCTTTGCTAAATGTAGGAGGAGACAATCCTTATAAGCTCGTTTTAAAGTCAACAGATACTGGAGCAAGTAATGCCATAACTGTAACAACTGACAATAATAGTGATAGCGATGATAGCAATGATACAAACCTGACAATTACAAACATACAGCCTGCTGGAGATTTAAGTGCTACTTTCAATGGTGTATCGATTACAAGATCTTCAAATACTATTGACGATTTAATAACAGGCGTTAGCATAAAAGCAACACAAGAGGTAAATTCAAATATTTCAATCAAGCAAGATAGTCAATCCATAAGTGACAGCATTAGTTCTTTTGTTGCAAAATACAACGACTTGATGAATAATTTAGTAGAATCTACAAAATACGACACACAAACTAAAGCTGCTGGGACATTTCAAGGAAACTCTGATATAAAAAATCTAAAATTAGATGTAAGTAAAAATATATTTAATTTAGATTCCAAGGGTAGAAGTTTGGAGGATTATGGTGTAACTTTAAATAGTGCTGGGCTGCTAGAGTATGATAGCAGTAAATTTGATGCAAAAATGCAAACCAATAGCAAAGATGTAGAAAATTTCTTTAGAGGTGATGGAACCACTGATGGATTGTTTACCAAATACAATTCAATGCTATCAGGCTATATAGATACAAGCACAGGGGTGCTTACAAGATTTAACACTCAATTAAGTGATGAAAAAACAACATTAAATGAAAATAAAGCTACAGCTACAACAAGACTAGACAGTAAATACGCAATAATGGTGAAGAAATTTTCAGCGTATGATGCCATAATAGGTCAGCTAAATTCATCATTTCAATCTTTATCAATGCAAATAAGTAGCATGACCAATGGAACAAAATAAATAAAGGAAAAATTATGAGTCCAAACTTAGCATATGCAACATATTCACAAAATAATGTGTCTATAGAATCATCAGAAAAATTAGTAGAGATGCTTTATGAAGGGATTTTAAGATTTGCTTCTCTTGCCAAAAGAGCGGTAGAGACAAAAAGTATAGAGAAAAAATCATACTGGATAAACAGAACGATTGCTATATTTTCTGAACTCTTAAACTCTATAAATTATGATGCTGGCAATATTTCAAACTATTTAACAGGATTGTATCTGCATCAGATAAAAACTCTAAGTATCGCAAATATGGAAAATGATAGTAAAAAAATCGAAGAAGTTATATCTGTAACAAAAGAGTTACTACAAGCATGGAGAGAAGAGACAAGTAATGACTTGGACAAATAGTCTAAAGATAGCAATCATAGAAAAAGATATCCAAAGTATATCTAGGCTAACAAAAGCTCTACCACAATTTACAGAATTAGATAAAGCCAAAGAGGCTTTATCTTTGGTATCAACTGCCATTGAGCTTGTTGATACTGAAAAACAAAAAATCTTAGAAACTATGCAAAAAATCAAAAAAACAAAAGAGTTTTTAAGCTCCTAAATACGCCTCTTTTACTTTTTCATCTTTTAAAAGCTCTCCTGAGTTTCCACTCATCACGATTTTACCATTTTCAAGGACATAAGCTCTATCTGTTACACTCAAAGCCAAAAAGGCATTTTGTTCAACTATAAATATCGTAGTTCCATTGTCTCTTAGAGATTTGATGGCTTTAAATATCTCTTCAACAACGATAGGAGCTAATCCCATGCTAGGCTCATCTAAGAGTAAAAGTTTTGGTCTGCTCATCAAAGCTCGCCCAACTGCTACCATCTGTTGTTGACCACCTGAGAGAGTCCCTGCGTATTCGTGTGATTTTTCTTTTAGAATTGGAAATTTCTCGTATATCTTATTTATGTCATCTTCAATATCACTATCAGCCCTCAAGTAGGCCCCTAGTCTTAAGTTTTCCTCGACACTAAGAATTGAAAAAAGCCCTCTTCCCTCAGGAATCTGGGTAATAGCTAATTTTGCCACGTCATGAGATTCAAGTTTTGTGATATCTTGACCTTCAAAAAATATATTTCCGTTTTTAGCATTATGAAGCCCACTGATAGTCCTTAAAAGTGTAGTTTTTCCAGCTCCATTGGCACCTATTAGTGAAACGATTTCACCTCTGTTTATATGAAGGCTTACATCACTAAGTGCTATGATTTGCTTGTAGTTACAGCTTAGATTTTCTACTCTTAACATACCACGCCACTTCCTAGATATGCTCTTATCACATCTTCATTATTTGCGATCTGTTCTGGAGTTCCTTGCGCCAATTTTTTACCAAAGTTCATCACTGTTATGTAATCTGAAATCTGCATGACCATCTTCATGTCATGCTCTACTAGTATGATAGTTACTTCATCAGCAACGACTGTTTTTATAAGATTTGAAACCTCTTGCGTCTCTTTTGGATTAAGCCCAGCGACAGGCTCATCAAGTAAAATAAGCTCTGGGGATGTTCCCAAAGCACGCACGATTTCCAACTTTTTTAAGATACCATAAGATAGATTTTCAGCCTTTTGATCGGCTAATTTTTCCAATCCTATAAGCCCCAAAAGGTGCAAAGCTCTTTGTTTGTATCTAGCTTCATCAACTTGTATGGATTTTGCTCTAAAGCATGATTTTAGAAGACTTTTATCCATATATTTATCAAATCCCAAAAGTACATTTTCTAGGACGGTTAGATTTTCACAAATTTCCAAATTTTGAAAAGTTCTGCAAATCCCTCTATAAACCAACTTATCGGTGGAGATATTTGTGATGTCCGCTCCATCTAAAAATATAGTTCCACTATCGACCTTGTAAACACCCGTTATCATATTTACCAAAGTGGTTTTACCTGCCCCGTTTGGTCCTATTATGGAGTGAATACTACCTTTTTTTACTCTAAAGCTCAAATCATCCACTGCTTTTATTCCACCAAATTGTTTAGTAACTCTATTTATTTGAAGCAAAAAGCCTCCCTTTTAGATCTTCATAAACAGATGCGATACCTTTTGGCATAAAAATCATAACAAAGATGATGATTGCCCCATATATCAAAGTTTGATAATCTTCAAAAGATGTCAAAAGCTGAGGAAGTATAGTTAGTATAACCGCACCTATTATGGCTCCGTAAATTCTTCCTAATCCGCCAAGCACTACCATCACTACAAGTTCAATCGAGTGAGAAAAGCTAGCTTCACTTGGAGATATAAAGCCTGAAAAAAAGGCATAAAGACTGCCTGCAATAGTTGCAATTACAACAGACAATACAAAAACTATACTCTTATAATGCGACACATTTATACCAACACTATTTGCTGCTTTTTCACTTCCCTCAATCGACCTTAAAACTCTTCCAAAGGGGGAATTTATGAGATTTGTGAACATCCAAATGGTAAAAACTAACAAAATGGCACACAACACATACCATTGTAAACTGCTATTAAATTCATATCCAAAAACCGTAAAACTATCTACGCTCATGCCATCACTTCCACCAGTTAGCTCATCTTCAACATTTAAAACAATGCTGATGATGATACCAACTCCCAAAGTTGCCATAGCAAGATAGTGACCTTTGAGCCTAAGAATCGGTTTTGAGATTATAAAAGCGAATATTGCCATTGTGATTACTGCAATAAAAATACTAAAAAGAGGTGTTATGCCGTATTTTGAGCCTAAAATCACAGCTATATAACCGCCGAGTCCCGCAAAAGCTCCATGCCCCAAGCTCACTTGTCCTGCATAGCCCATGAGCATATTTAGCCCTATACAAATAAGAGAATTTAGTAGTGAAACTATGGCTATTTCATAATAAAAATCATTTTGAAAGAAAAATGGAACGATGATTAAAATCGCACTTAAGGTTAAAATATCTCTGTTTATATTATATCTTTTTAGCATTTAAACTCTTTGTGCTTTTGTGTTGCCAAAAATTCCACCTGGCATAAAAAATAAAATTGCCAAAAGTGCTACAAAAGCAACTGCGTCTTTGTATTCACTAGAGACATATCCCGCTATCAATGACTCTAAAATTCCAAGCACCAAACCACCAGCAACTGCTCCAAAAGGACTTCCAAGTCCACCTATGATAGCAGCTGCAAAACCTTTTAATCCAAGCATGATACCAACTTCATAGTTTGTAGATGTGATAGGAGTCAATAGTACACCGCCTATTGATGCGATGGCAGCCGAGAGAGCGAAGTTTATCATCAAAATCTTTTTGATATTTATACCCATTAATTTTGCAGCATCTACATTTATGGATGCCGCCATCATGGCTTGCCCTGTCTTTGTCTTTTTAAAGAAAAAATATAGTGCTACCACTATAACAATGGAAACCACCATAATAAGTATGGATTGATAAGTAAGCACAGTACCAAACATATCAAAGGCACCATCTCCCACAAATGATGGCATAGTATGGAGTTCTTTATCAAAAACTACTTCAGCTAAACCTCTTAAAAAAATTGCAAAGCCTAAAGTTAAAATGATAAGTGAGATTTGTGAACTATTTTTGGAAAAGGCTATCAGCTTATATAAAACTATGCCTATCATCGAAGTTATCAAAATCGCTAAAATAAATGAAACTCCTAGAGGAAGTCCAGCTTTTAGTAGAAAAACTGTTGACATTCCTCCTGCCATCACAAACTCACCTTGTGAAAAGTTTATGATGCCACTACTATTGTATATGACAGTAAAGCCTATACCTACAAGGGCATAGACAAAACCGACTGTTACACCAGAGAGAAGAAATCCAAAAAGTTCAATCATCTACTTAACGATAGACCAATCACCATTTTTGATATCCAACAAAACCATACCAGTTTTTGTGTCAAGTCCCAAGTGATCTGTTGGGCTCATATTTACAATACCATCTATGCCTTGAAAGTTTTTAAGATTTACAATACCATCTCTTATCTTCTGTGGATTTGTTGACTTTTGTGCTTTTATAGCAGCAACTATCGCGTAAAGAGAGTCATACGCATGTCCGCCAAAACTTGCAACTTGAGTGTGAAAAGTTTTTTCGTACTCATTTTTATAAGCTAGTGCCACTTTTTTTATAGGATTTGAATCTGCTAATTTATCAGCTACAACAACAGGAGGTGCTACAAGTCTGACACCATTCGCCGCTTTTCCAGCAATCTCCATAAACTTTTTAGAAGCTACTCCGTGAGACTCATATAGTGGTTGCTTGATTTTAAGTTGTCTATAATTTTTAGCTACAATCGCTGGACCTTGACCAAAACCTGGATTTAGTACAGCTTGTACTTTTTTATTGTTTTTGATTTTAAGCAGTTGAGTTGTCATGTCAGTATCTTTTTTACCATAAGTCTCATCAGCTACTATCTTTATACCATAGCTTGGAGCTACGGCTTTACACTGCTTTCTCATAGATTTTCCAAAACCGCCACTTCCTGAAATCAAAGCTAAATTTGTCAATTTTCTCTTTTTCAAATCTTGCATGATTCTTTGGCAAGCCATTCTATCAGTAGCTACCATCTTAAACACATACTTCTTAACAGGGTCTATAATCACAACGGCTCCAGCCATAGAAATCAAAGGAATCTTGGCTCTTTGGACAAACTTGATAACAGCCATAGTCTCACCAGTAGTTGAAGGTCCAATGATAGCTACAACTTTATCTTGACTGATAAGTCTTTTAACAAATGTTACAGCTTTTTTAGGACTAGCCCCTGTATCGTAAGCTATAAGCTCAATCTTTTTTCCGTTTACTCCGCCCTCATCATTTATTTTCTTGACATAGTGCTGAAGTGTTTTAAGCTCAGGATCACCCAAAAATGAAGCAGGACCCGTAGCGGACACAATAGCACCTATCTTAATAGTTCCAGCATTTAAAAACAAAAAGCTAGAAACAAACAAAAGAGCGAAAAGACTTAAACCCGCTTTCTTAAACATAACATATCTCCTAAAATTAAATTTTGTCATTATAACAGATTTAAGTTTAAAGATAAACTATTTATCTATTTTTTATCTCTTCTCTTAAATCATCAAGCAATATAAATAATTCTTGGCTTGCCTTTTCTACCTCTTCAAAATTATTTACTATAATATCCTCGTATTTCAATCTTTCATCTTGTTCACTATTTACATAGTTTGCATTTTCTAAAATTTTATCATGTACTTTTTTGTGAGGTTTTTCTATTTTGGCAAAACTAGGTGCTTTTTGGAACATATCTTTTCCATCTTTGTGGTACCATTTGCCAAACCTACAACTATTTGAATCACTTAACTCTATATCTTTAACATTATTTGACAATGTTTTATATGCATTTACCTTATATATGATGTGGTCAATTTTAACTAGCAACAAAAAGACTTGACGACTCATGTCTTCACTAAGATTTGATACTCCGATAGAGTCTTTTTCGAGTGTATTCATGACTTGCTTAAACTCTTCTATCGAAGTTGAAACATCTTTTGAGATATCCATGGTTTCATTTGATTTATGGACTATAGACCCTGTCTCTTGCTTCATGGTATCGATGGATATATTTATCTCACTAGTTGCTTTTTGGGTTCGTTCAGCCAATTGTCTAACCTCATCTGCCACAACCGCAAACCCTCTTCCATGCTCACCAGCCCTTGCCGCTTCTATGGCAGCATTTAGTGCCAAGAGATTTGTTTGATCTGCTATATCCTTTATGAGACCGACCACAGAAGATATATCGTTGCTTGTATTTTCAAGCCCTTCTATCGAACTATTTGAATCATTTATCTGTTCATCCAACAGTTGCATTTTAGAGAGAATCTTTTCAAGAGTCTGCAAGCTATCAGTTGATAGTTTGCTAGTCTGAACAGATGAATCAGAAACACTACTTATCTCTTTTGTAAGACTTGACATCTCTTCTTGTATCATAAGCATAGCATTTCCAACATCTCCAATCTTATTTATAGTCGAGGTAAATTTTATAACCTCATTCTTTTCGTAAGCCTCTTTCATGGCTTCAATTCCCTCTTGCACCATATGGATAGATGTCGCAAAATCACCATGTAAACTATCATCATTTAGCACATAAGAAAAATCTCCTTTTGAAGCCTGACTAACTGAACTATTTATCCTGTGGGTCACATCTCTGATAATCACCACCAAAGAGTCTATAAGATGAGTTATCTCGTCTATCTCATTTCTTGAATTTTTCCTTTTATCTACAACAACAGACAAATCACCATCATTTATCTTCTCCATGAGCCCTTTGAGCCTAGCTAAAGACCTAGTAATAGAAAAAACAATGCTCCTAGATGCGATAAATATAACGATAATGGCCACTAAAGTCAATACCAATAGAGTGATTAGTTTTACAAGAGAAGCAAAAGCTATCTCTTGTGAAGATTTTGTGATACTGCTGTTTATATAATCTTCCATGCTTTTTAAAGCATTTATCTTTTTTGTGATAGTTTTAAACCAGTAAATTGAATCAACCCCAAAACCACTACTTTTTAAAAGAGCAATTTTACGCATTCTTTCCACCTCTGCAAAAGATGGATCTGTTTTTATATTTTTATATTTTTCTTTGATATTTTTTGTAGCACTTGTCTCAAAAAGGTTAAAAAGTGCTTTTTGCTGTGATAATACTGATACAAATTTATAGTACAAAAATTTACTAAATTTATCTTGCGCAAAGGTGCTAGATAGTATTGCTCTCTCTATCCCTGCCCTCTCCTTGGCACTTATGAACAAAATCAGAGAGTTTGCAAGATTTCTAATCTCTATGTTTTTTGGAATTTTTGAAAAATAAGCTATAGTATCCAAGATGGATTTATTTAGTGTTGTATAGTAGCCTACCTCTTTTTTTACAGATATTGACTGCGATGACACCCGCTCTCTCATCTTTTCAAGATTAGAAAAGTCTATTGATTTTTTTGCTGTTTTTATGTATGGATTATTTTTTGAGCTTAAGTAAGCTTTTAAAATAGTAAGTTTTTTGTCCGTACTTACTCTTTGACTTTTAAGTGTATCTGCAAATTTTCTACCCTTTGAGCCAAGAAAACCTGCGCTTGCACCTCTTTCCTTTTGAAGCTCGTGTAAAACATTGCCAAGGTCAACTGATAATTCCACTATCTCTGTAGTATTTTTTGCATCTTTATAGACGCCATATTCTGTAATAAAAACACCAAAACCATAGATAAATATACTCAACAAAGATATAGCACCAACTAGCATAAGCCTTCTATATATCGTCATACCATTAAACATCACATCTCCCCACGATTAAAAAAGTAAATACAATTTTACCCCTTATTGGCTTAAAAATAGTTTCACATGTAGAAAAAATTAAAGAAACATTAAGTATAATAACCAAAATTAATTATTAGAGTTCTTGCAAAACTACTTCTTAGGGGGCAAATCCTCCCTTTGGTCTGAGCCCCACGAAGTAGTTTTACAAGAACTCTAACATCTGGAGAAAATATGAAACAAATTTTAATGGGTAATGAAGCCATATCACTTGGTCTCATACATGCAAGCGTAGATATGATTTCAGGATATCCTGGAACTCCTTCAAGTGAGATTATTGGAAATTTTCAAAAATTTTCAAAACAGTTTAACTGCGATACATACGCACAATGGGCAACAAATGAAAAAGTTGGCTTTGAAGTTGCATATGCCGGAGCGATAAGCGGAAAAAGAACATGTGCCACTCTAAAGCAAGTTGGACTGAATGTCGCAAGTGATGCCTTGATGAGTGCTTCATATATAGGTCATTTAGGGGCTATGCTTTTAGTAAGTGCTGATGACCCTGGTTTTCACTCTTCCCAAACTGAGCAAGATAGTCGAAGTTTTGCCAAGTTTGCAAAAATACCTGTATTTGACCCAGCAACTCCTCAAGAGGCTTATGATATGGTCAAAACTGGGCTTGATTTATCTCAAAAATTTGAAATTCCTGTGATGCTCCGCCCTGTGATGAGGGTTTCACATGCAAGAGAGATTTGCGATGTAGATGATGAAGTGGATTTTAAACCAAATGCAGGTGAATTTAAAAGAGATGTTGGTAGATGGGCAGCAGTTCCTCCAAGAGGAAGATTTGCACAAGGACTAGAGCAGTTAAAAAGGATGGATGACATTGCCAAATACAATTGGGAAACTTTTATAGAACCTAAAACCAAAGATTTTAACGGTGCTGATACTCTTTGTTTGACCAGTGGAACTGGTGACGGATATGTGCGAGAAGCCCTAGAAGAGATGAAATTAAGTGCAGATGTTTTGAAACTTGATATGCCTTATCCATTGCCAAAAAAAGAGTTAGAAAAATTATTTGAGAATTACAAAACTATTATAGTATTTGAAGAAAGTTATCCTTGTATCGAAGAACAGTTAAGTGCGCCTAATCTTCATGGAAAATTGACAAATGATGTCCATAAGATAGATGAGTTTTCAAAAGACAAAGTTTTAGCAGCATTTAGCAATGTTGGGCTTATAGAGAAAAATAGTTTTTACAAAAGCGATAAATACGCAGATGAACTGCCTGTTCGCCCTCCAAACCTTTGTCCTGGTTGCCCTCATAGAGATGTTTACTACTCTATCATGAAAGTTTTTAAAAAGAAAAAATCCATCTACCCTTCAGATATAGGATGTTATACACTTGCCCTTAATCAAGGTGCCATAGATACTGTACTTTGCATGGGAGCTAGTGTCGCTATGGCGAGTGGCTTTTCTATAGCAGACAAAAGCAAGACGGTGATAGCAAGTATCGGTGATAGCACTTTTACTCACTCTGGTGTTGCTCCACTTATAAATGCTGTGTATCAAAAACACAAATTTATACTCGTTATAATGGACAATTCAGTAACAGCCATGACAGGTCGCCAAGAGACACCTGAACGGGCAAATCCTGGAGTGATAAATCTCAAACACATAGTTGAGGGTTGTGGTGCGGTTTGCATGGAACATATCTATACGCCAAATTTAGATGAAAGCATAGCCTTTATGAAAAAGGTGAAGAAAAAACACGAAACAACTGATGGTCCACTTGTTGTGATTATGAGAGAGTTTTGTGTGTTAGATAAAGAAAGAGCCCCCACTATGCTCCCTGGAATCTACGCAGAGGTTGATCAGGATAAATGCGTAGCATGTGATATATGTACCACACAATATAAATGTCCACCAATGCACTACAATGAAGACCATAAGATAGAGATAGACCCATTTTTGTGTATAGGCTGTGATGGCTGCATAGAGGATTTATGTCCAACTGATGCATTTATAGAAAGGAAAGTAAAATGAAATATCAAATAGTAATAGCTGGAATTGGCGGACAAGGAGCTGTATTTTTGGTAAAAGTTTTATCCATTGCAGCAGGATTAAAAGATCAAAAATGTCTTGGAACTGAAAATCACGGCATGAGTCAAAGAGGTGGTTCAGTATCTTGTTATGTAAAAGTTGGCAATTTTTACTCTCCTGCTATCGATGAAGGTCAAGCAGATTTATTAATCGCACTTGAGGGCAATGAAGGTCTTAGAAATATCCAATACCTTAAAAAAGATGGTGGAACGATAGTGGTAAATGCGGATGAAAAATTTCCCGGTATTGACTATAAAACGATAAAAATAGATGCCTTTGCAAAAGCTACAAAAGGGGAACTTCCAATACAAGCTTTAAATGTATATATGCTTGGGGTTTCACTTGCGAAAGATTCAAATTTTCCTTTTAATATAAAAGATATAGAAGAAGCCATAAGAGTGATGAATGCAAAAGTAGCTGATAAAAATATAGCTGTACTTCATCAAGCAATAGAAGACAGCAGGAGCGTATAGATGATATGGTCAAAAAACGAAACACTAAACAGAGATGAACTTGAGACTCTTCAAACAAAAAGATTAAAAGAGACAGTAGCAAGAGTTTATGGGGCGGTTCCTTTTTATCAACAAAAGTTTAAAGAATTGGGGATATTACCAGGGGATATACAATCCATCAGCGATATCGCGAAACTTCCATTTACTAAGAAACAAGATTTAAGAGACAACTATCCCTTTGGAATGTTTGCAGTTGAGCAAGATGCGATAGTGAGAATCCACAGTTCTAGTGGAACAACAGGCAAACCAACAGTAGTAAGCTACACAAAAAGCGATATGGATGTTTGGGATGAAGTGATGGCAAGATGCTACACTATGAGTGGTGTAAATTCGCAAGATACTGTACACAATGCTTATGGATATGGTCTCTTTACTGGTGGGCTTGGGCTTCACAATGGAGCACAACATGTAGGAGCTACTGTAGTACCAAGCTCAGGCGGCTTTACTTCAAGACAACTTCTTTTGATGAAAGATTTTGGCTCAACTGTATTGGCTTCTACTCCATCGTTTGCTCTTCATTTAGCAGAAGTTGCACTTAAAGAAGGATATGATTTACAAAAAGATTTCAAATTAAAATGCGGTATCTTTGGAGCAGAACCTACTAGCGAGGGTTTAAAAAAAGAGGTGGCAAGAGTTTGGGGTATCGAGTACTATGAGATATATGGCATGAGTGAGATTATAGGTCCAGGGGTTTCAAATAGTTGTAACCAACACGATGGACTTCATATATTTGAAGACCATTTTTACCCTGAAATTATAGATTCTAAAACTGGTGAAGTTTTACCTTATGGTGAAAAAGGTGAGCTAGTCATCACATCTTTAACGAAACAAGCTTTTCCTATCATAAGATACAGAACTGGTGATATCACGAGCCTAGACCAAACACCTTGCAGATGTGGACGAACACATGTAAGGATGAAAAGCGTCATGGGAAGAGCAGATGATATGCTTATCGTAAATGGTGTAAATGTATTTCCTTCGCAAGTCGAACATGTGCTTTCAAACATAGAAGAAATAACGCTAAATTATCAAATCATAGCAGATAAAAAAGGCTATCTTGATAGCTTGGAAATTATGGTGGAAGTAAATGACACTATGCCGATGGATAGCATTGGGGCATTAGGAAATCTGCAAAAAAGAATCCAGAGTGAGCTTTTAAACAACCTATATATAAATGCAAAAATCAAACTTGTAGAACCTAGAAGCATAGAGAGAAGTATGGGTAAAGCGATACGAGTTATAGATAAAAGGAAGTAAAATGAAATACAAAATTCAACAATTATCAGTTTTTTTGGAAAATAAAGAGGGAGAATTAGCAGATTTTACAAAAGTATTGTCTGAAAATGGAGTTTCAATCAAATCTATAATCCTTGCAGATTCTAGTGATTTTGGGCTAGTTCGTTCCATCGTTGACAATCCTCAAAAAGCAAAAGCCGTACTCGAAGATGCAGGCTTTAGTGTGAGGTTTAGTGAAGTTTTTGGTGTTAAGATAGATGATTATATAGGAAGTTTTGATAAAGTGATAGCCACTTTGGCAAAAGAAAATATAAATATATATTATACTTATAGTTTTTATGGGTCACAAACTGGCATATTTATATTTAGCGTGGATAACATCACTAAAGCAGTTGATAGCCTTGAAAAAGAAGGCGTGCAGATAATTGAAGCTAAACACTTCTACATGTAAGGCTAAAAAGCGATGACTTACAGTAAAAATGAGTGTTTAAGTGTCGATGAGTTGCAATCTTTACAACTACAAAGATTGCAAGAAACTCTAATTAGAGTTTACAACCTTGTGCCTTTTTATAAAGAAAAATTTAATACTCTAGGCATAAAACCTAGTGATATAAAATCTCTAAAAGATTTATCCAAACTGCCTTTTACTAAGAAAAAAGATTTGAGAGATAATTATCCTTATGGTCTTTTTGCGGTTGATATGGATCAAATAGTGCGAATTCATAGCTCTAGCGGAACTACTGGCAAACCAACAGTAGTGGGATATACTGAACACGATATGGATGTATGGAGTGAAGTGATGGCTAGAGTTTTTACGATGGGCGGACTTACAAGTAGAGACATACTTCAAAACTCAACAGGATATGGACTTTTTACTGGCGGACTTGGTTTTCATACGGCGGCTGAGCGCATGAAGATGGCAGTCATACCAAGTTCAACTGGTTTTACTTCAAGGCAACTTTTGCTATTAAAAGATTTTAAAGCAACAGCTATAACGGGGACTCCATCATTTGCATTACATATGGCAGAAAAAGCAAAAGCCGAGGGATACGATATAAAAAAAGATTTCAATTTAAAAGTTGGCTTCTTTGGAGCAGAGCCTGCTAGCGAGGGTCTTAAAAATGAGATAGCAAGACTCTGGGGAATCCATTATGTCGAAGTTTACGGACTCTCTGAGATAATAGGCCCTGGAGTTGCGGCTAGTTGCAAGCACTCTCACCTCCTACATGTAAACGAAGATCACTTCTATCCTGAAATCATAGACCCAAAAACTGGGGTTGTTTTACCACAAGGAGAACGCGGTGAACTCGTAGTCACATCTCTTACTAAACAGGCACTTCCTATCATCAGATACAGGACAGGCGATATCACTTCACTTACAAGAATACCTTGCAAATGCGGAAGAACTCTTGCTCGCATAGAGAGTATCGTAGGAAGAGCTGACGATATGCTTGTGATAAATGGTGTAAATGTATTTCCATCGCAAATAGAGCATGTTCTCTCACATGTAGAAGGGATTACACTAAACTATCAGATAATAGCTCATAAAAAAGGTTATTTAGACAAACTCCAAATCGATATAGAATTAAATGAAGACATAATGAGTGAAAATGTTCGCGACTTAGAAAATCTTACTAAAAAAATCCAACACGAGATGCTAAATAATTTATATATAAATGTAGAAGTCAAGTTAGTCGCTCCAAAGTCCATAATCAGAAGTGAAGGAAAAGCCGTGCGAGTGATTGACAAAAGGAAGGAATTGGTTTAACTACACTTTCAACAGCATGGAGCATGAAGTTTGATTTTGTAGCTTCAACCATCATTGGAGCTAGCAATGCCGAGCAACTAGATGTCATATTTAACGGATTAAATTACAATATAAGCGACGAATTAAACAAAGAACTTGACACTGTACATCAAGAAATTTTGTACCCAATGGGATAAGGAGAAATACTCTAAAAAATTTTAATTTTCCAATTTGATAACTCAAACACATCTTCACTAGCACTCACTTTTGAAAAGCCTGAACTTGTCAGATATGCCAATCTTCCTTGAGTAAGACAAACCACAAATCTCTCTTCAAAAACGGCGTATTGCTTTCCTTTTAGATATGAAAAAAGTTCTGTAAATGTTTTAGGCTCTGTATATTTATCCTCTGTTATGCCAAACGATATAACATCTTTTAAAACATCTAGAAAGTCATCATTTTTAGCTACCCACGAAGGCACAGTCCAACTCTGCTCTGGATAATTAAAATTTCCAAAAAGCTCAGAAGTTTTTAGTTTTATTCTATTTTTATTATTCAAAAATAACCTTTTTCTGATATAATCTAATTTTTAAAAGGATTTATTATACCAACTTTTATCTTATTAATTTTATGTGTACTGTTTTGGTCGGGCAATTTTATCATAGGCAGATTTTTTCATGCTGACATACAACCACTTCAACTTGCCTTTTTTAGGTGGTTTGGTGCAGCTATAATTGTCTTGCCGATACTTATAAAAAATTTTTCAAATATATACAAAACTTTTAAAGAGCACTACATTATATTAAATATTTTATCCATCCTTGGAGTTACGATTTTCAACACTTTTCTCTATATCGGACTTCAAGACACAACTGCAACAAATGCTCTTATCATAAACTCCTCTATACCAGTTTTGATTTTAGTCCTCTCTTTTGTGATTTTGAAAATCCCTATAAATATAAAACAACTCATCGGCATACTCCTCTCAACCATAGGAGTTGTGTATCTCATCTTAAGAGGCGAATTGTCAAACCTTTTAACTCTGAGTTTCAACCATGGAGATTTATGGGTCATATCCTCCTCTGTCATTTGGGCACTGTACTCAGTTTTAGTAAAGTTAAAACCAAAAAACCTCAGTGATTTTGAATTTTTTACAACTATCGTATATGTAGGGCTTTTTTGGCTATTTATCATATATAAATTTATGGGTTACTCTTTTGTTTCTGATCTCTATATTGTTCAAAGATACTACCCTGTCTTTATCTATGTTTCACTTTTCACCTCTGTTTTGTCATTCTATTTTTGGCACAAAGGCATACACGAAATCGGAGCAAATAAGACTGGTCAATTTACACACCTGATGCCTCTTTTTGGTGCGATTTTGGCATATATATTTTTAAGTGAAAGGCTTCACATCTTTCATATCGTTGGTGCTATTTTCATAGGATTTGGAATATATCTGAGCCTATTTAGTAAAAAAGAGGAAGCGAGATGAAACTTGTAGGTTTTATACTCATCATCATATCAGCCATATCTTTTGGCCTTATGCCGATTTTTGCTACTTTTGCATATAAAAGTGGGCTAGACATCAGAACAATTCTACTTTTTAGGTTTTTGATTGCGGCTACTTTGATAAATATCTATATTCTCATAAAAAAACACTCTTATCCAAGAGGCAAACTACTGGTTATATTGATTTTCATGGGGGCAGTTTTATACTCTGCGCAAGCATTTTCATATTTTACCGCTGTTAGCCTCATAGGCTCATCACTGACCTCTATTCTACTCTATCTTTACCCAAGTATCGTTTTAGTCTTATCCGTTATACTTTTAAAAGCAAAAGTTCATAAACTCGATATAACAGCTCTAGTTTTAACGACAATAGGAGCCATTCTCGTTGTTGGTATAAAATTTGAAAATATAAATATAATAGGTGTAATTTTTGGCATAATGGCAGCTTTGGTTTACTCCTTTTACATCATAATAGGTACAAAAGCCATGAGTAGAACAAGCCCTGTTGTTGCTACTGGGGTAGTGATTGCAAGCTCTGCGTTTATATATGTGCTTTATGGATTATCTACTGGTGTTGATTTTCCACAAAATATCGAACAGTGGAAGTGGATATCCTATATATCAATAGTTTCTACCATCATAGCAATTATCACTTTTTTTGCAGGATTAAAACTCATAGGACCTGTAAAATCATCCATGATTTCTACATTTGAATTAGTAATTACCCTATTTTGCTCATATCTGTTTTTGGGTGAAAAGATGGGTTTCGTTCAGATAATAGGCTCGATTTTTATATTGATTTCAGCCATCATATTAGCAAAGGAAAAAGATGAATAAATGGGACGAAAAAGCAAAAAATTATGCTAGGTACTCACCAAGTAAAAACAGTTTTGAAGCAAATATCTTAAAGACCTTGGAAAAGTTAAAAATCAGATTTGAAAACAAATCAGTCGTAGATATAGGTTGTGGAACTGGAGTATATACCATCAAGATAGCGCAAACTGCAAAGAGTGTGGTAGGCATCGACTTTTCAATAAATATGCTTGAGATTCTAAAAGAAGATGCTAGAGAGCTAGGCATAGACAATATACAAACTAGGCACAACACTTGGGATGATTTTAATCTAAATGATAAAATCTATGATATAGCGATTTGTACTATGTCGCCCGCCATAAAGACAGATAAACACTTAGAAAAATTCAACAAATGCGCCAAAACAAAGATATACCTAGGATGGGCAGGAGTAAGAGACAATACGGTTATCGACGACCTTTTTTTAGCGCATAACTCCATATATACCCCACCAAATGGTGCAAAAAGAGTCAAAAAATGGCTCCAAGATGAGAACATAAAATACCAACTCGAAAACTTTGAAGAGCTAAAGATAAAGATAAGAAGTTTCAAAGAAGCAGTAGAAAACTACACTTGGCACTTAAATGTAAGAGGATTGGAACCAGACACGGAAAAAATCAAAAAGATTTTAAAACCATTACGAGACAAGGATGGCAACATAAGAGAACAAACCATCAACAAGATGGATTTGATAGTTTGGGAAGGTTAAGAATGTAAATAAGTCACACTGAGAACTTGACATAGTTTTTTATTTGCACTACAATTGTATACACAAAAAAACAGCTGAAAGGTTTATTATTATGAAACAAGCAATAAATATTAGATTAGAAAAAGATGCTATACAGACTCTTGATGAGTATGCACAAGAGCTTGATAAAACCAGAACTAGCTTGGTTGGAAAAGCTATAGAATTATATTTTGACAAACTAGATGAAATGATTGCAGACAAAAGAATTGATAATTTGAAATCTGGAAAAACTACCCTTGTACCTTTATCAGAAGTATTTAAAAAAGCAGGAATTAATGTATAACATTGCATTTGATAAAAATGCAGAGAAGGAATTTTTAAAACTAGATACAAAAGCACAAAAACTTGTTACAATAAAAATATTAGATTTAAAAAATGGAAATTTTTCAAATGATAAAAAACTCAAAGGCAAACATAAAGGAAAATTCAGAAAAAGAGCTGGGAGGTACAGGATTATCTATTTAAAAGAGAACAATTATTTAGTTATTTCAGTTATCCGAATCGCTCATAGAAAAGAAGTTTACTAAGCTTATAACAGAAACTGAGAGACTGTGAATTTAATTGCAAATGCTTGAGCTATATGCCATAAAGTGGCACACATGACTAATGACAGGAGATGGAATTCGATAATATTTTCATTTTCATTTCATTTTCATTTTGTATAATTTCCTAGATTTTATAAAAGGAGTTAAAGATGAAAAAGATTATTTTATCTGGAGTTGTGCTTAGTGCACTTTTGGGAAGTTCTGCGATGGCTGACAGTTTTGACTGTTCAATCAAATTAGGTCTTTTTGGGAGCGAAACAACGGCTATGTCAAAAACTAAAATTGATATCACGCAAGCCGTAGTTGCTGCTAAAAAAATTGTTGAAGGTAGAGCTATAGGTGCTAAATTAGAAGAGGAAAATGGATGTTTGGTATATAGAGTTAAAATTATTGATAGCAAAGGCAATAAACATAAAGTCTATATTGACCCAGTTAACTCAAAGATGCTAGAGTCCTTACTCGATTAATATGTTTGCATGTTTGCTCTCTACATGTAGTAGGAAGTAAATCAATTTTTAAAGGTATCTTTTAAAAAATATGTTGAAATATTTACTTATTTTTGTCAAATACAACAAGAAAATATTACTAACTGACCTTACGCACTAAATACAAAACTTGATAATTAAAAGCAAAATTTATAGGAATATCAATTTATAACCTCGTTTCATTCTCATTTCATTTTCACTTTTTATAATTTCATAAATAAATTAAGGAGATGAGATGGAAGCAGTTGTACAAGCAAAACAGAACAGAAGTAGTGTTGAAGAGTCACTAAGATTTTTGTATTTAAAAACACTTAAGGCATATAGAATTTTTTCTAGCTCACAAGTTGGAGAATGTATTGAAAAAAACATAGAAGGCTCTGTGGAGTTTTTAAAAGAGTTTAAAAAAGATAGATTTAGTACTGGAGCAGTAGCTCAATCGTCAACTATTTTAGCTAATTACATAACAGATGTAGCAAATTTAAAAGAGAAAAAGACAGTAGTTGAGTTAGGTTCAGGTACGGGAGTTTTTACAAAGGATATAGTAAAAAAGCTACCTGATGATGCTACTTTTTTTGCTTTAGAGTTAAACGAGTTTTTTGTAGCAAAAACTAAGCTAAATTGTCCTGAGGCTAAAGTCTATCATGCAGACGCTAAAGATATACAAAAATATCTACATAACAATGATAAGCATTTTTGTGATTGTGTGATATCTGGTTTACCTTGGTCTTGTTTTGATGAAAAAAAGCAGACAGAGTTAATAGATAGCATCTATGATAGTCTAGAGAAAGGCGGTGAATTTTTGACTTTTGCCTATGCCCAAAGTTCATTTTTACCACAAGGAAGAAAGTTTAAAAGACTTTTAGAAAAGAAATTTAAAGTAACAATCCAAACAAAAACAGTATGGTTAAACCTACCACCTGCTTTTGTTTATGTCTGTACAAAGTAGGAATTTAAAATGAAAAAGCTAAACGGCTAAATGATATATTTTATAAGTACAATGCAAGTATGATTTTTAGCTCACACATTAGCTCTTACTTTCGTGGAGTTTGGCAAAAAACACCATATATTATCACAGGAGGAGCAGGAGCTCCTTTAAAAGAGAATAGTTTTTACCACTATATAAAAGTAATTGTTGATGGCGATAAAATAGAGTATAAAGTAGTCAAGCTAGATGTAAAAACCGTGGGCATGTGGTTAGACGAGATGCGAGATGAGATTATGAAGAAAGTAGAAGCACATTAAGAGGAATATTTGGAGTTAAACTTTTAACTAAAATTTTACTATTATTTCAATAATGCTCGAGCTACATGCTGTAAAAGTGGCAAACATGGTTTATGGCAGGAAATGAAATTTGAT
The DNA here is from genome assembly GCA_027040375.1 of Campylobacteraceae bacterium. Taxonomy (GTDB): domain Bacteria; phylum Campylobacterota; class Campylobacteria; order Campylobacterales; family Sulfurospirillaceae; genus JAADIZ01. The sequence continues at coordinate 5,873 of JALUMJ010000130.1, read as the reverse complement.
AACATTTTCATTTTCATTTCATTTTCGCAAGTATAATTCTACATAAATTTACATGTAGGGGTCAATATGCTAACTTTAAATCAAGATATATTTTTGAGTATCAACTCATATGCACTAAAAAGTCATCTTCTGGATTCTGTGATGACGGCAGCGGCACGAGATATGCCGTTTTTATTTATCGGATTACTTCTTTATCTGTGGTTTAAGGATAAAAAAGTTGAAGCATTATATGCGGGATATGCTACAACTCTAGGGGTTGGCATAAATCTAGTCATAGGACTTTTTTACTTTCACAATCGTCCCTTTATGGATCACTTAGGGGCTACACTATTAGCTCATAAGTCAGAAAACTCTTTTCCTTCTGATCACACAACATTTACAGTTTCAATTGCACTAATGCTTTTAACATTTAAGTCAACAAGAACTTTAGGTATCATATCTGCATTTTTAGCTTTATGGTGTGGATTGGCAAGGGTTTATGCGGGGGTTCATTATCCTTTTGATATACTAGGTTCTATTGTTGTTTCAATCATAGCTGTTACTTTTATCATGGTATTAAAAGACAAGCTAACTGTAGTAAATAAATTTATCATATCAATTTGGTATAAAATTTTCAAGGAGAAAAGATGAGAAAGATTTTTAACAAACACAATATCATAGCTATGGTTATGATTATGGTTGGGCTTGGTGTGTTTTTATATCCTTGGCTTTTTGAGATGCCAAAGGTGAAGGATTTGAACTATAAAAATTTACAAAAAATCCATAAAGAAGATAACAATAGCAGTCAATTTTCTTTTGTTGTATTTGGAGATAATAAAAACTCGGTTTTTTCATTTCCCAAACTTATCAAAAAAGTAAACCAAGAAAATATCGCATTTAGTTGTGAAACGGGTGATCTTATAGACAATATGATAGATGGAAACTCAGAATACAAAATCTACCTAAAACAGATAAGCGCCATAAAAAAACCTTTTTTAGTGGTTCCAGGAAATCACGAAACAGAAGGGATGAGTTCGGCTTATTATTATCTTTTTGGCAAAGCTTATTATGCTTTTAGTTTCAAAAACTCATACTTTTTGATGCTTGATGGTTCGCATGAAACGGGCATGGGAGCAGAAGAATTTGCATGGCTAAAAAACAAACTCAAAATCTCTCAAAAATTTCAACATGTTTTTGTTTTTATGCATATTCCTCTTCATGATCCCGTAAAAGACTCTATAGTAAAAGCACAATTTGATGAACCGTTTGCATCTAAATTGCAAAACCTATTTGATAAATACAAAATAGATATGATTTTTACAGCCCATCAACACGGGTACTTCACAGGTAAATGGGGCAAAACTCCATATACTGTCACTGGGGGTGCAGGAGCTGAACTAGGGGGTGAGGACAAGAGTCACTTTTTTCACCATTATGTACTCATCGATGTAAATGGTTCGAAAGTGGATTATAAAGCAAAACAAATTACAAAACCATCTGGTTCTTTGATAGATGAATTTTTACATAACCTAAAAGAATTTATAAGCATGTATGCACTAGCGCATTGGGATCTGTTTTTGGCTCTGCTTGGTTTGTTTTATCTATTTGTGTATAATTGCATGATTATCAAAAAGAAAGATTAATATGTTGAATGAAATAGTAAATTTTTTGGTTAACACTATAGGGCAAATGGGCTATGTTGGTATATTTGCTCTAATGTTTTTAGAGAGTTCTTTTTTTCCATTTCCTAGTGAAGTTGTGATGATACCGGCTGGCTACCTTGCTTATCAAGGGGAAATGAGTTTATCTTTAGTTCTAGTTTTTGGAATACTTGGTAGTTTAGCAGGGGCTTGGTTTAATTACCTCTTGGCTTCAAAATTTGGAAGAAAGTTTTTAGATAAAATAATGAGTCATGAAAAAGTAGAAAAACTTGAAGTATTTTTTGAAAATCACGGACATATCTCTACCTTTACAGGGAGGCTGATTCCTGGAATTAGACAGTACATCTCATTTCCCGCAGGTCTTGCTAAAATGAATGCACTAAAATTCAGCATCTACACAACTCTAGGCGCAGGCATATGGGCTAGTATTTTAACATTTTTAGGATATTTTCTAGGGGCAAATACAGAGTTGATTCATCAATACTTAAAAGAGATTACCATCGCAACTCTTGTTTTGGTTATAGTTTTGATAGCAATCTATGTTAAAGTAAAAAGAAAGAAATAATGAAACTTTTAATAGTTGAAGATGATACAAATATCCTCTCTTTTTTGAAAAATGGATTTACCGACATAGGATACACGATAGATAGTGCAAAAGATGGTGAGGATGGTGAATATCTGGCGACTCTTAATCATTATGATGTCATCGTACTTGATTGGATGTTGCCTCTAAAAAGTGGGGTGGATGTCTTGGAATCCCTTAGAGACAAGGATATAAAAACACCTATCATCATGCTCACAGCCAAAAGTGAGATAGATGACAAAGTAAAAGGACTAGCAAAGGGTGCGGACGACTATCTATCTAAACCTTTTAGTTTCAAAGAATTAAATGCGAGAATTCAGGCACTATATAGGCGATCCATCGTTTCAAGCTCAAATATTATAAAGTTAAAAGAGTTTGGCATCTTGGATATGGATGCAAAAATATTTACCAAAGACCATGAAAAAATCATACTATCTAAAAAGGAGTACGAACTTATAGTTTTTCTCATCAAACACAAAAATGGAATCGTATCAAACTCCATGATAGAGGAACAACTTTGGAACAATGAAAGTTATATAAACAGTAATGTTATACAAGTTACGATGTATAATCTTAGAAAAAAAGTAGGTAAAGAACTAATCAAAAGTTTTCGAGGGTTAGGTTATAAGATTGAAATTTAATAGTCTGAAAATCAGAGTTTTAGCTTGGTTTGCCTCGTTAGTTGCTATCATTTTGCTTGTTTTTAGTCTGTTTTTATATCATTCTTTAAACTCAAGCATCAACCTAAAGATACAACAGAGATTATCAAACACTGCGCTACTCATAAAAGAAAACATCAAAACCAAAAAAAGCTTATCTCTCATATTGAAGAGCCCAAAATATAAACTTTATGATATAGCTGTATATAAAGATAAAAAACTCATAGCTAAGAAAGGAGATACAAACTTCCAAAAACTTTTCACCAAGGTAGGAGGTGCAGAATTTTCGACAATCGAAAATGGGGATTTTTTTAATGCTTGCTATATTTTAAATCTCACAGAAAATAACATTAAAATCATCATATACCAAAAAAATATAGACGATAAAATTGAAAATATAGTCTATATCATGTTTTTTTCAGAACTTGTGTTACTTCTTCTTCTTGTACTTTTAGGAAGTAAGCTTATAGACAAGATACTATTTACCATAAAAAGCATCACAAAAACTGCTAAAAATATCTCTGTAGATGACTTTTCCTCAACCATACCTTCACCAAAATACGATGATGAAACGAGAGAATTAGTTTTGGCTTTTAATGAAATGATACACCGACTAAAAGATGGAACCAAGAAAATCGAAAGATTTAACTCTGATGTATCTCATGAGCTAAAAACTCCGCTAACAGTCATAAAAGGCGAGATTGAGATAGCAACTTTAAAACCAAGAGATATCACCTACTACCAAACCATACTCGGAAAGATAGAAGTGGAAGCAAACCAGATCCAAGACATCATAGAAAATCTTCTATTGCTGACAAGATATACAAAAGAAAATATAAAACAGACTTATAAACTCTGCTCTATGGAGTCTATACTTTTAAACACTATAGAGGTATTTGATACAAATTTAAAAGAAAAAGATATAAAAATACATATCCAAAAGATAGAAAACATACAATTAAACACAAATGAGATTTTGATTAATACAATCTTTTCAAACCTCATAGACAATGCCATAAAATACTCCCCAAATGGAAAAAATATTTACATCTCCTTATACAAAAAAGACAACCACATTCACTTTATCATAAAAGATGAAGGCATAGGCATACCAAAAGACAAAATAGACAAAATAACAGATAGATTTTATAGAGTTGATGAAAGCAGAAACAAGTCCATAAAAGGTTTTGGACTAGGACTAAGTATCGTTAAAAATTCTATTATGCTTCTTGGTGGAACTCTACATGTAGAGTCGAAAGTTGGAGTTGGCAGCAAGGTGGAAGTTATTTTTGGGAGGGGATTTTAGCTCAACCAATTTCTCCTCTAAGATAACTCTTCTAACAACCCTTTTCCTAACACTTTTATTTCATGTATTTTAGTAAAATGAAAAGTTTTATAAGCCGATGTATCAGGCTCCAATAAATATACTTGTTTCTCACATTGTGCTAAAGCATATTTAGTCTGGTTGTTTATGAGCATTCTAACAGATTGCTCAAGCATCTCTAAAACATTACGACTTCTAAAGAAATTATCTGGCAAGCGGTGTTTAAAAGAGTTCTTGCCCATCACATCTACTGCTAAAATTGTATCCATTTGTGCTTCAAGAATCCCAAGATTTTCACATAAAAACCCATCTCCTAGTACAGATTGTTTTATATATTGTTCTTTGAAGATACCGGGAATTGCCATAGTTGCCAACAAAGCATCTACGATACGAATATCTTCGCTTGAGCTAAATACATGTTTATCTCCACTTAGAAGGTCAGTGGCAATCAACTTTAGCGGTATATGTGCTTGAGATACTAATCTATCACCAAATATTTGCTCAAATATTGCTTTGATTTTATCATCACTGATGATCGAATTTCCTCGCAGTTTCATATCAAACCAATTACTCACACCAGCAAACTTCTCTAATTCAGCAGAGATTTGCTCTGCTTTCATCCCAACAGCCACACATGCACCTATAATTCCTCCCATACTAGTTCCTACGATTTCATCAGGAACTAGTCCGAGTCTATCCATATCTTCAATCACTCCCACATGTGCGATTCCCAAAGCTCCCCCACCAGAAAGCACTAGAGAAAACGGAGTCTTTTTCAATACATTTATAACACTCATAATAAAATTCCTTGTGATTCCTTATGGGAAATCATTTTATTTCTCTATTTTCTTGTGGCAAAGCAAGACACTCATCTCTTTTTTTCTATTACCGCTGATGTAAAACCTTTTGAATTGATCATTTTTAAACGCTGTTTTTTCTTCATCAGATAAATGTCCTGGATGCAACAAAATTTCAACCATTTTAGCATCTTTTACTTTTTTGAAAGCTTTTTGGATGGCTTTTAGAGTCATATCTCCGCTGAAAAGTACACCAATGAAAGCATCATTATATTTTATGTTAGCTTTATCAAATTTTTTTATCATTTTGCTTGAAAGATTGTTTAGTAAAAAATGCACAAGAAAGTTAATACCTATGTAATTTTTCAAATCGCCAAAAGAACCAACAGCCCAGAAAAATTTTTCTTTTGTAACCCTTACATTTAAGATATTTATATCCATTTCATCTATAAGTTCTATCAAAATATCTGTGACAAAAGGTATCTCGTGAGTGTGCTGATGTGAATCTATGCATATCTCTTTAGTTTGCATCTTCAAGCAGTATAGAAGTATTTGATTTTTATACTCCTCTTTTATCTCTTCTTTGATTTTTGCCTTTTTTCCTTTGTCAAACCAACAATAGTACTCAAATACCAATCTCTGCCAACTTTTATAAAAATGATTTTGTTCATCTGTCAAAAGATTAAAATTTCTACTTGTTACAGCTTTGCCTTCAACGATATTTAAATGCAAAACTTTTCTTATAGATTCATCTTTTATCAACTCTATCGATTCTTCAAAATACACCGAATTTACGATGATACTTGTAGAATTTAAACTGCCTTTTTTAAAACACTTATAAATACACTTGCTTATATTTATCGTATTTCC
>JALUMJ010000129.1 GCA_027040375.1 Campylobacteraceae bacterium | reverse complement strand
ATAAATGTAAAAGTACCGTTTATAGACACAGAGTATGAAAAAAATGTGGCATTTGACTACTTAAATACTCTTCGCCAAAATGCAGGTATGCCATACTATTATGCAAGTAAACTGCTTGAAAGTGCAGCACAATCTCATGCAGACTATCTTGTAGCTAATCACTCAGTCGGACACAGTGAGATACCAGAAAGAAAAGATTTTACTGGCATAAATCCTGCAAATAGAGCATTTAAAGCAAATTATAAAGTTGGCATGGTAAGAGAAAATGTTACTAAAAATGTATTTGGATATAAAGCAAACATAGATGGACTCTTTGGCGCGATATACCACCGTTTTGGCTTTTTGGATTTTCAAACTGATGAGATTGGGATAGGTATCACGCAAGATTCAAACGATACCAATCAAAATGCGTATGTTTTTGATATGGGAATATATGAACTAAATGATCTTTGCACCCAAAAGAGCTATAGTGGTTATGCAAAATATGTTTACCATGTTTGTAAAGATGCAAATCATCACATAAAAAAAGAGTTATTTTTTAAGGCACTAAGATTTAAAAAATCACAAATAAAAAAGATAGTCATCTACCCTTATGACGGGCAAAAAGATATACCACCAGCATTTTATGAGGAGACGCCTGATCCTCTCCCTGATTATGATGTGAGTGGCTTTCCTGTAAGCATACAATTTAACGACTATTACTTTAAAAAGATTCAACTTATCACTTTTGAGCTTTTTGATGCAAATGACAAAAAACTAAAAACTCGCCTTTTGACTAAGCAAAATGATCCAAACCATAGATTTAAAGAGAACCAATACGCACTTTTTCCACTTAAAAGGCTTTCGTTTAATGCAAAATATAAAGCGAAAGTCAAATATAAATTGGATGGGAAGAAAGGGGAAAGCATATGGAGTTTTTACACTAGAAAAATACAAAAGAAGTTTTTTAAGATAAGAGGTAATAAAGGAAGTATTAGCATCAAAAATGGCTCTACATGTATAGTTTATTTTGAGCCACAAAATGGGTATGACATACTAAAAACTCTGCGTTTTCCAAGTGGAGTTAATGCAGAGTTTTTAGATCAAAATACGATCAAAATCACTCTATATTCAAACCATAAGAGTTCATTTAAAATCACAAGTGCTAAAAAAATATTAAATGTAAAAGTTACAGACTAATTAATTTTGAGGGTCAGAGGTTTACTTTTTAACCCTGATATTCAAAAACAAACCTTTGACCTTACTGCTTACCAATTTGCCCTCTATACAGGGCATAAATAGGAAATGCCAACTCATAATCATTAAGATAATTTGCTTTTTTAATGTTAATAATCTTATCCATTATTTTACTTTACCCTCAATTCTTATACATTCTATTGATTTATGATAAACAAAATAATTAAGCCAATTAAACAGCTTAATTATCTGCTTCTCTTTTACGGATTCTACATGTATCTACTCTAATTTTTCTATTCTCTCTTCATAATCTTGTGTTGTTTTGTCAAATTTATTTTGTACGATTTCTAGTTTTTCAAAAGCTGTTTCTATCTCTCTTTCTTGCGTGGCTATTGTTTTATATAAATCTATGATTTGGTTGCTTTCATTTTGATTTGATAGTTCTATTAGTTTTTTTTGATTTTGCTCTAATTCTTCTTCTGTTTTTATGATTTTTGATTCTAACTTTTCTATCTCTTTTTTAAGTGGTCTTGTTAACTTATTTCTCTCCTGAATCAAAGCTGCTTTTAGCTTTTTGTTTTCATATTGATTTGATTTTGAAGCTTTTTTGGCTTTTTTTATCTCAATTTCTTCTTCCCAGCCTATTTTTTCTAAAAATAGGTCATATCCACCATCAAAATACTCTGCACCATCGCTTGCAAATACTATAAGTCTATCTGCTACTTTTCTTAATAATTCTTCTGAGTGGGTCACTATAACAACTGAGCCTTTGAAGTTTTTTATAGCTGTTGTTAAAGACTCTATCGACTCCATATCAAGATGATTTGTCGGCTCATCTAAAAATAGAAGATTTACCTCTTGGACTAAAGTTTTGCCAAGCATCACCCTGCTTTTTTCTCCACCTGAGAGAAGTTCGACTTTCTTATCTGCACTCTC
>JALUMJ010000128.1 GCA_027040375.1 Campylobacteraceae bacterium | reverse complement strand
TCACCGTGCTTGCTTTTAGTGCAAATTCCGACCAAAATCAAAGCAAAAAACAAGCATTAAAATGGGATAAATCAAAAACATCTTTTGTTTCAAAAAAAGAAACAAGTTATCAAAAATACAGAAAAAATTTGGAAGAAGAAAACAAAAAGCTAGAAGCAGACGGTTTTTGCTCGTGCAACAATAACTAACAAAAACCGTCTAAAAATTTAAAAAAGTGGTTGTAAAAACGGTATAACTTGTTTTTTACGACTAAGTACACCCTCTAACCAAACTTCATGATTGTCCAATTTTTTATCAAATGCTTTTTCTATTATGGTTTCATCATCGCTAACAACTAAAAGCTGTGAACCCTCAGTCATGATGTCAGTAAGCAGCACTATTACGCTATGAAGTCCACTCTCGTCTTTTAGTTTTTTCATATCTTCAAAAAGTATCTCTTTTTTATCATCAAAAACACTCAAATCTACAACTTCGAGTTGTCCAACACCAATCTTGCTAGCACCCATGTCAAACTCTTTATAATCTCTGGTAGTTAAATCTCTTGCACTTGCACCCTCAACTGCAGACTTTACTATAAACATCTCCATGCCAAGTGCCTTAAAATCTTCAACACCTGCAATCTTTGCTAAATCTTTCACGGCTTTTGTATCAACTTTTGTGCAAGTTGGAGACTTGAAGATAACAGTATCACTTAAAATTGCACACATCATCATGCCAGCGATATCCTTGGGAATTTCAACCCTATAATGGTCAAACATCTCTTTGATGATGGTATTTGAACAGCCAACTGGTCTTATCCAACACTCAAGCGGAGTTGATGTCGTCAAATCACCAAGTTTATGATGATCCGCCACACCTAAAACAGTAGCTTGCAGTATATCTTTTGGCAATATAGCCAAATCAGTAGTATCTACAACCCAAACCTCTTCGCCACTATAAGAAGTTTTCAAAAGTGGCTCATCTCCACCAAATTTATCCAATATAAATCGAGTTTCATCAGAAATTTTCCCCTGCCTTGCAGCCACGCAATCATCGCCCAATTGTCTTCTAAGATAAGATAAAGAGATAGCCCCAACGATAGAATCAGAGTCTGGATTTGTGTGTCCTGTAACGAATATCGACATTTTTAACCTTTTTATTTTTTTGAATTATACAATAAAAATATAAATCATACCAAATTAAACCATTAAAGTGTCTAGTTATGGTTTAATTTGGTATAAAATATAATTATCCTTATTAAGCAAAGCGAAAATATCAGGAACCTACTTATCTATCTTATTTTTAATTAATCACAAACCTCTTAAATAAAAACCTTCTGTATTAAAAACATATATGTGATAGTTGAAATTATTATGCTAAGTAGTGCGTTACCCCACTTTACATGTACAGCTATGGCTATCGCTACTCCTATGATTTCTGCTATGCCAAAAGGGTACTGTTCCCATTTTACATCTTTTAGTGCGTAAAATACTAAAATCACCATTATCATCAATGGCATATTCCACTCTATGTATTTGATTAGTGGGGATGGTTTTCGTTTGGCAAAAAAGATAAAAGGAGTAAATCTTGTCAGCATTGTAGCGATTGTGGCTACTGCTATACCAGCTATCAAATAACTATCTTGCATCTTCAAGACTCCTTCTAAAAAGTATCAAAACTGCAGCCGCTAGTGAGAGCGAGAGTATAAGCATCTTATCACTTGGAAAACCAAGCATTCCAACGAAGCCTATGACAACCGCTATCAAAAACGGCTTATGAAGTTTACTTTTTTTATATAATTCGATAGAAAGCACTACAAAAAGAGCTGTCAAGGAGAACTCTATACCTTTATAATTAAATGGCAGGATATTACCCAAGATTGCACCCACTACACTGCCTATAATCCAATAGCTCTGATTTAAAGCTGTGATGATAAGATATACCTTTTCTCTATCTTTTTCTTCTATATTGCTTGTTTTTAAAAGTGCAAAAGTTTCATCAGTCAAACCAAATATAAGATAATTTTTCTTCCAAGAAAAGTCCTTAAAGCTACTTATCATGGAGAGTCCATAAAATGTATGTCTAAGATTTAATAAAAATGTTGCGATTCCAATCTCTAGTATAGTAGCCTGTGACGCAAAAAGGGTTAATGCCAAAAATTGTCCACTTCCTGCAAATATAAAAGTTGACATAAAAAAAGCATAATACCAAGGTATCATCATCTTTGAAAGCAAAAGTCCAAATGCCATACCTAAAGGGATATAGCCCATCATAACTGGAATGGTGAGCTTAAAAATAGATAAAAATTTCATCTATTTTTTTATGTACTTATCTATATATTTACTTGCTTCATTTGTCTCTTTAGCTTTTTTTTCTACATGTATAGAATTTTTGACTTGTATCGGCTTAGTATCTGCATAATAAACATGATTTATGACTGCAATTATAACTATAATTAAAACAAAAGGAAGAAGAATTAACATTAGAATTTATCTTTTAAGAGCATTCACAGTTTGTAGCATTTCATCACTAGTCGTGATTGCTTTTGAATTTGCTTCATACGCTCTTTGACCTGTTATCAAGTCTGTCATCTCTTCAACTAATTGTACATTACTCATCTCTACAAAGTTTTGTCTTATCTCTCCTAATCCATTTAAACCAGGGGTGTCTGTGATGGCATCTCCTGAGGCTGTTGTATTTATGAGATTATTGTCTCCTAAAGAGTGCAATCCTGCTGGATTTACAAAATTTACCAATTCAATTTGACCTATATTTGACAACTCTGTTTGACCAGCTTGAAGAACTGAAACTGTTCCATCTGTTCCTACTGAAATCTGTGTAGCGTCAGCTGGTATCACTATGTTTGGTATCAATTTAAAACCATCACTATTTACAACATTTCCATCTCTATCTAACTTGAAAGAGCCATTTCTTGTATATGCAGTTTCTCCATCAGGAAGTTCTACTTGAAAAAAGCCATGACCAGTTATAGCCATGTCGAGAGGATTTCCTGTTTCTTTGAAGTTTCCTTGAGTAAATTGCTTAGCGATAGCAGTTGGTCTAACACCAAGTCCCACTTCGATACCCGTCGGAGATACAGTGGTATCACTTGTAGAAGTTCCAGCATATCGCATAGTTTGATACATCAAGTCTGCAAACTCTGCTCTTTGTTTTTTATAGCCTATTGTATTTACATTGGCGATATTATTTGATGTCGTATCTATCTGTTTTTGCTGTGCTATCATGCCAGTTGCGGCTGTATATAATGAACTTATCACTTGTTATCCTTATGCTCTTGTTGATGCTAGTTTATTTATCGCATCTGTATTTAAATCATTCATATGTGAACTCATAACTTTTTGATACATCTCTACCATTCTGTTTGCTTCGATTAATCCTACCATCTCTTTTACTGGATTTACATTGCTAGTTTCTAAAAAACCCTGTGCCACTATATCTTGTTGTGTCGTTTGATGTATGTCTTTTATATCTTTAAATTTAAAAAGATTGCTACCTTCTTTTTGAAGGCTTTTTATGTCATCACTTGTTGCTATAAAGAGTTTTCCAGCTTTGTCATCATTGGCATATATATTTCCACTTTTATCCAAGCTAAATCTTTTTTGAGTATCCACTTTTATGAGTTTAGAATTTGTAAAATAATTAGCCGGCAAAACTGGATAGCCCTCTTTGGTGCTTAAAACTCCGTCGTTATTCACTACAAATGAGCCATCTTGAGTAAGTCTTATACCGCTTGGAGTTTTTACCATAAAAAATGCATTAGCACTTTTAAGAGCAAAATCAAGGTCATTGCCTGTATTTCTCATACCATTTTGTGTAAATTTTGTATATTGTTCAACGATTTGAGGAACGCCACTTATGCTAGAATTTAAAAACTTTGCAGCCTCTTTAGTGTTATCTTTTATAGGCATATTGTCTTGAGCATTTTGAAAAATTCTCTTAAAATCTCCAACTACAGTTTCATCTTTCTTAAAAGCTGTAGTATTTAAGTTTGCAAGATTATTTGATATGACATCAAGCTTGTTAAATTGCGTAACCATACCACCTACAACATCATAATATCCATTTTGCACGAATACACCACCTTTTATCTTCATTTATTGTCTTAATAAAAGCAATTTGCGTTCCAATAATTATTCTCCTAAATTTAGAGATTTTAATATCTTTTTAAAATAATTTGGGTATAATCCTTTTCTTAATCGCCTCATAGGCTTTTTACCACAATCTAAATAATAAGGGGCTACAAAAACGATGTCCACTAAAGAAATCTACGCTAACTTAGAAACTCTATTTAAAGAAAATGAAAAAAGCTTTGTAACTTACGAAAAAGTGCTGCATCTGTTTCCAAAACAACCAACTGCCTCAAATGCAAAAAAAGTTATAGCACTTTTAACAAAATATAAAATTTCCCTTATAACTTCAGCTGAACTTGCAAAATTAAGAAATAAAGAAGAGGCTCAAAAACGCGAAGAAGAGAGACAAAAACTACAAGATGAGGCACTAGAATCAGAATTTGACTTATCGGGTGAAAAAGAATTGCTTGAGTGGAGCAGAAGTGACAGTCCTGTTAGAATGTATCTAAGAGAGATGGGTCAAATTTCACTTTTAACAAAAGAAGAAGAGATAGACATAAGCAAAAAGATAGAATTTGGGGAAGACATAATCATTGATGCATTTTGTTCTGTTCCATATCTTATCGATTTTATCATTGATTATAAAGAGGCGTTGATAAATCGAGAAAGAAGAGTAAAGGAGCTTTTCAGAAGTTTTGAAGATGACAATGATGACGATGATGATGAGGGCGACAATAAAAAAACCAAAAAACCAAATAAAAAAGATGACAGTAGAACTTTAAAAGTCTTAGAAAGCTTTAAAAAACTTGAAAAAGCAAAAAAAGATTGGATGAAAACACTTTTGAAAGTGCCTGAAGATTTAGATAATCCTGAAAAGAAAATGGCTTATGATCTAACACTTGCGTATAAGAAAAAAATCTTAAAAGCGAGCCTTATGGATTTAGGGCCTACAAGTAAGCTCATAAATGAACTTGTAAAGTCTATAGAAACTGCACTAAAAAGTGATACGGAATTTGATAAAGAATTAAAAAGATACGAATATATGCTGCCACTTTTTAATGATATACTTAGAAAAAATCACGAAAAAATATTATCAAAAATAACAAGAATGAGTAAAGAAGAAGTAACCCTAGAAGTTCCTGAAGCTACGATGGTTTCAACTTACATGAAAATCAAAAAACTCTTTCAAACAAAAGAAGCTAGCAAGCAGGGTTTTGACTTGGAAGAAGATAGACTAAAAGAGATACTTGAGCAGATAAAAAGAGGTAAAAAGATAGCAGATACCTCAAAAACAAGAATGGCAAAATCAAACTTAAGACTCGTTGTCTCTATCGCGAAAAGATACACTAACCGTGGTCTTCCTTTCTTGGATTTGATTCAAGAAGGCAATATTGGACTTATGAAGGCCGTTGATAAATTTGAATATAAAAAAGGTTATAAATTCTCTACTTATGCTACTTGGTGGATAAGACAAGCCATATCAAGAGCTATAGCTGACCAAGCAAGAACTATAAGAATCCCAATTCATATGATTGAAACCATAAATAGAATAAACAAGATAATCAGAAAACACTTACAAGAAAATGGCAAAGAGCCAGATGTTGATACTATCTCTGAAGAAGTTGGACTTAGTGTCGATAAAGTAAAAAATGTTATCAAGATAACTAAAGAGCCAATCAGTCTTGAAGCTCCTATCGGAAATGAAGAAGATGGAAAATTTGGTGATTTTGTAGAAGATAAATCAAGTGTTTCACCTATGGAATTTATACTACATCACGATTTAAAAGATCAGATAGATGATGTATTAGAACAATTAAACGACAGAGAAAAAGCGGTTATTAGGATGAGATTTGGTCTTATGCATGATGAAAGCGACAGAACTCTTGAAGAGATAGGAAAAGAGTTAAGTGTTACTAGAGAAAGAGTAAGACAAATCGAAAGTAGTGCTATTAAGAAACTAAAACATCCTAAAGTCGGAAGAAAACTTAAAAATTACATAGAAAGTTAAAGATGACATTTAGCGAAGCTTGGATTGAGTATGATTATAATCCCTTTGTTTCGTTTGATAAAAATGGAAGAGTAAAATCAGTCAATCAAGAGGCGCAATACCTCTTGGGTGAAGTTACGCCAAAAGTTATATTTGATTTAGCTCAAGACTATGCAAAGATAACTTATGGCTTCAAAACCACGATACTTGATATAAATTTTGGCTCATTCTCTTTTTATGCCATTACTGTTGGATATGACGATGAAAATGAAATTGGGATAAAACTATATAAAAAAGCTGCAAAAAAATTGGCAACCATAGGAGAAAATGAAGAAATTGTAAATTTATATTCTTTATTGGATTTATGTATCAGTGCTGCAAGTGCTAGCTCGTCAAAAACAAAACATCAAAAGATTTTTGACCCTACTTTTCCAGATATTAGATTGAAGATTGAAGACTTTACTAAACTTCTTAATAAAATATACCAATCTTATCTTGACTCAAATACTATAGAGACAAAGCTTATGCTAAATACTGGTGAATATTTAAAATTTGAAGGCAAAAAATATCCTATTTTTTCTCTACATGTAACGGGTGATATAAAAGATATTTCACTAGAACAAAATATAGAAAAAATAGCCGCCAATGCAAATGCAATGGTTCAGTTTAAAGATAAAAAAACAATTCTTAGTTCTGCTTTGATTTCTCATTAAGAGTAGAAAACATTGATGCGATTGGAACGACACTAAGCCCTAGAAAAAAAGCTATTGGGTTAAAAAGATTATGCCTGCTCAAATATAAAAAAGCGACAATCAAAATACCATATGCCACCAATCTATAGATATTTAAAGCTCCACCAATCCCACTTGCAAAACCTTTTATAGCATATGTTACAGCTCCATCTCTCTTTTTGTCTTGTTTTTGTTCGTCTTCATCATCAAAAAGATTATATGGGTCCTCTAAATCGTCATAGTTATCTTTATATACTCCGTTATCTCCCATATCAATTCTTTTGTTTATGGATTTTTTATATGAGTAAAAAGAAGCTAGTGTTATAAGAGCAGAGCACACAAATGCAACTTGTGTGTTTAGCAACCAAAGTTTCCCCATAAATATAGAAAATATAATCACCAAAGCATCAATAATCAAAAAAGAAAACGAAATATTATTATTTTTCATAATCCTCGTCATCATAGTCGTCATCATCATCTGCTTTTGGTTTATAATTTTTATATCTAACATCATCTTTTAATTCATCTAAAGATTTCATCTGTTTTTTATATGCTTTATATATGTTTAAAATAGCTCCACTGACTCCCCAAAATACCCCTAGCCAAAGAAGCCAATCGTGATGAAAATATTTTTTCATCAAAAGACCAGCTCCGACTCCTAGAAGCACGGCCACAACCATAGAAATTCCAAGCGATAACTGCTCTGCTCCTTCTATAATCGCTCCGTATTTTGGTTTTTTTAAATCGCTCAAGCTATCTCTTTAAAAACTTCAGCTGCGGCTTTTATAGTTTTTTCGATTATTTTTTCAGTTATTTTAGTACAAATAAATCCAGTTTCAAATTGACTACAGCCAAAATAAAATCCTCTCTTTAGCATACCTTGATGAAATTTTGCAAACATTTTCACATCAGATTTCAATGCATCATCAAAATTTTTGACCTCATTTTCATTAAAGAAAAATCCAAACATGCTTCCTCTTACGCTTACTTGCAAATCAATATCAACTTTTTTAGCTTCATCTCTAAAGCCAAACATCAGCATATTTGCTTTTTCTTCAAAGCTATCGTATAACCCATCATTTTTAACAATCTTGTTAAAAGCTGTTAAGCCTGCATGCATGGCGACTGGGTTTCCACTAAGAGTTCCTGCTTGATAAACTGGTCCATCAGGGCTTAATTGGTCCATTATCTCTTCTAAGCCACCAAATGCACCCACAGGCATTCCACCACCTATGACTTTGCCAAATGTTATCAAATCAGGCTTAACTTCAACCAAACCAGTAGCACCTCTTAGTGACGCTCTAAAACCACTCATAACCTCATCAAAAATCAATAAAGCTCCATTTGTATCACAAAGTTTTCTTAATTCTTGTAGAAATTCTATATCTGCTGGTATTAAACCCATATTTCCAGCTATTGGCTCTATTATTACACATGCTATATCTTTAGAATTTTCAAAACATTTTTTTACGCTATCGATGTTATTATATTTTGCTAAAAGCGTATGTTTTGTAAAATCAGCTGGAACACCAGGAGAACTTGGAGTGCCAAATGTTACAGCTCCACTTCCAGCTTGCACCAAAAGAGAATCACTGTGCCCATGATAACATCCTTCAAACTTTACTATGTCATCACGATTGGTATATCCTCTTGCTAGCCTGATGGCACTCATGACAGCTTC
>JALUMJ010000127.1 GCA_027040375.1 Campylobacteraceae bacterium | reverse complement strand
TCTTTAGGAGTCCTAGTTGCATTCCACTGTATTTCATGATTTTTGCTAGAGCTTTCCAATCTGTTTTATCATAGCATGGAGCTGGGCATTTTCTGCAGCTTGGTTTCTCTTCATGAGGGCAATTATAGAGATTATCATAAGAGATTTTTAGAGTTTTTTCGCACTCTTGGCATAGGTTGTAGTCTATGAAACCTAAATCTTGATTTTCGTAATTTAACGCAATCTTTCCAGAATATTTTTTTTCATTTTTATGTTTATTGTCACAATATAACTGTATAAATCTATGTAAAGTCTTAGCGTCTTTTTCAAATTTTTCTGTTGTCATCTTAATCCACCCCTTTGTTGCCATATATAATCTTTATCATCTTTTAACTTACTAAAATACAAATCCCCAGAATTTCTCCATGGGTCTAGCAACACACCGCTACTAAATTTACAGCCCTTACATGTAAGAACCAGTACATTGTGCTCACTCCAGTAGTTGCCGATATTTGCACCACCTATATAATAGTCAAAACTTTTATAATCTTGTTTTTTAACAAAGTCAAGCATATCATAAGCAAACTGCCAACATAAACCCTTTTTTCTAAGCCCCATATTTACTAAAAAGTTTTGAAATAAAGGAGGCTTAACCAAATCATAACTTAAGGCCAGATGTTGGGACTCGGCTATAGCTTTTTTTGCTAAATCTTGTGCTTCAGATTTTTTTACATGTAAGCTTAGCAATAATTTTTCTAATTTTTTTACTTTACCTATTTTACTTGCTTCAGGTTTTGGTGTCGGTTGAATATTTGCACACCCGATAAAAAATATAGGCAATAAAAAGAGATAAAAATATTTTTTCATGATTGTAATTATAGTTTGCAAAAATAAATGCTTTTTAAATAGGCTTAAGTAAAATTAGAGTATAATCCATACCTTAATTTGCGGATATTGCAAAAATAAATAAAATTAGAAAAAGGGAAAGAATGAAAAGAACATTTCAACCACACAACACTCCAAAGAAGAGAACACACGGTTTTAGAACTAGAATGAAAACTAAAAACGGCAGAAAAGTTATAAGAGCTAGAAGAGCAAAAGGTAGAAAAAGATTGGCTGTATAAGAGATTTTGAGGTTATTAAGAAAACTTCAGAGTTTTCTTTTGTATATAAAAATAGTAAGAAATGGCACAGCGAGTGTGTTGTGGTCTTTTACAATTCAGGTTTGAAAAAAAAAGTTGGCTTTACTGCTAGCAAAAAAGTTGGAAACGCTGTAAAGAGAAATTTGGCTAAGAGACGACTGAGAGCTTTGTTTTATGAGCTTTGCGAAGATATGGCTAGCGGTAGTTATGTTTTTGTCGCAAAAAAACAGATAGATAAGGCGGATTATAAGACTTTGAAGAAAAGTCTTCTCTGGTCGCTTAGTAGATTAAAGTGTATTAAAAATTGAAAAAATTTGCATTATATTTAATAGCTTTTTACCAGAAATTTTTAACACTCTTTAGTTATGGGAGCTGTAGGTATTATCCTACATGTTCACAGTATGCAAAAGAGCAGATTATGTTCAACAACTTTTTTAAAGCGATTTTTTTTTCAATATTAAGGATTTTGAGGTGCAACCAGTTGTTTCGTGGTGGTATCGATTATCCAATAGTAAAGAAAAGATTTACAAGAATTTCATATACAAAAAGATTTGAAAAGTCTTTTGTAAAAGTATCTTTTTGGCTTGTTCCAAAAGATAGGTATAATTTTTATATTGTAAAATCTTTTAAATAATCTTTTAAAGGGTTCCTTGTGTTAGATAAACTTAGTAATCAAAACAGAATCATAATAGCGTCTATACTTTCATTTGTATTTTTTGCTGGTTATGATTATCTTTTTATTCCAAAACCAACTCAAAATTTAAATGAGCAAAATAGCTCACAAATACAAAAAAATGTAAGAAATAATATATCTGCTCCAATAGCAAATGGAAGTACAAGTTCTGCAGTTCCTGCAAAAATAACTAAAGTAAAAAAAGCTACTAAAAAGATAAACGATGAAATAATCTCAACTGTAAAAGCTAAAAATTTTGAACTACAGATTGATAGGTTAGGAAGAGTTAGCAAATTTTATCTAAATGAAGCAAAATACACATCA
>JALUMJ010000126.1 GCA_027040375.1 Campylobacteraceae bacterium | reverse complement strand
ACATAAATTGGCTGAATTATGTTGGTAAATTTGATGATTCTAGATTTAGCAAGTACTCTTTTATGTCTAAACCACTTGCATACCCAGTCAATTTTCCTGATTTTCCTATTACTCGATGACAAGGAACTACTATAGAGATAGGATTTGCTCCATTTGCTCCTCCTATGGCTCTTACAGCCTTTGGATTTCCTATATTTTCTGCTTGCTTTGCGTAGCTAATAGTTTGCCCATAAGGAATATCAAGTAGTGCCTTCCAAGCTTTCTTTTGAAAAGCAGTGCCCTCAAAATATAATGGCAAATCAAAATCAACCCTCTTCTTCTCAAAATATTCTTCTAGTTCTAGTTTAGTTTGGTTTAATATAGCGTTTTGTTTTTCAACTAAATTATTAAACTTCTTTTTCAGCCTATCCCAACCATTTTCAGGTGTAAGCCCCACTAAAAATTTATCCGTAGTAACAATATAAAGCAGCCCAATCGGCGAATCCATCCGAGTAAAATAGTATCCCATCTAATCTCCTTTAAGGGGTCAGGGTTTGAATTTTGAATTTTTAGTATCTTTTATATGGTTATTATGATATAATAAATCAATCTCAGCGTACATCGATCGACGACTGACTTCGTTTCTGTAATCTTGCGATAACTTAACAATCTTATTTTCATAGCTTTGATCGAGAAAGTTTTCACTTTTTAAAAGCTATACACACAAGGCAAACAATGTCATTTACAACTTTAGGTTTAAGCAAGCCTATACTAAACGCTATAAAAGATGAGGGCTATGATAAGCCAACTCCAATCCAAAAAAAGGCAATCCCAGTTGTTCTTGAGGGCAAAGATGTCCTAGGGGGCGCTCAAACAGGAACAGGTAAAACAGCAAGTTTTGCTCTGCCGCTTTTGCAATTACTTAGCACAAAATCTAAAAAAAGAGTTAGCAAGCAAGTTCGTGCACTTATATTGACTCCGACAAGAGAGTTAGCTGCACAAGTTGGAGAGAGTATAAAAACTTATGGCAAATACCTTCCTTTAACCTCTTCCATCATATTTGGAGGCGTTGGGATAAATCCACAAAAAGCCACTTTACGCAAAGGACTAGACCTATTAGTGGCAACTCCTGGGAGATTGCTTGACCATGTTGGGCAAGGAACGGTTGATCTTTCACATGTAGAGTATCTTGTGCTTGATGAAGCCGACAGGATGCTGGATATGGGTTTTATCCACGATATAAAAAAGGTTTTAGCGATATTGCCTAAAAAGAAGCAAACTCTGCTCTTTTCAGCAACATTTTCAAATGATATTAAAAAATTAGCAGATAATCTTTTAAATGCTCCTGTATTGATAGAAGTGGCAAAAAGAAATGCGACTGCAAAAGATATACGACAAATAGTGCATCCTGTGGATAAAACAAAAAAGAGAGATTTGCTAACGCATCTTATCAAAAGTGAAAAATGGAAACAAGTGTTGGTTTTTACAAGAACAAAGCATGGGGCAAATCGCCTTAGTAAGCAACTTGTGATGGATGGCATAAGCTCAGCCGCAATACATGGCAATAAAAGCCAAGGAGCAAGGACTAAAGCACTTGCTGATTTTAAAAAAGGTTCTGTGAGCGTACTTGTTGCCACTGATATAGCAGCTAGAGGCATAGATATCGAGCAACTTCCAAATGTAGTGAATTTTGAATTACCAAATATCAGTGAAGATTATGTACACAGGATTGGTAGAACTGGAAGAGCAGGAAACGGCGGAATTGCTAGTTCTTTGGTTTGTGTGGACGAGTTGGAGTATCTAAGAGGAATTGAAAAACTTACAAAACAAAAGATAAACAAAGTGACTATAAAAGGATTTGAGCCAGATATGTCTATAAAACCTGAACCCATAAACAATGGACGCAGAAATAATAAGCCAAAAAACAGAAGAGCAGGAAGAAGATAAATGCAATTTTTATCAAGTTTGTGAATATATTTTATCAATAATAAACCTATAAGTAAAATAAAGGTAAAATGAGCCAAACTAAAAGGCGGAATTAAATATGGCCAAAATAGAGGCTAAAAAAAGATTTGGTCAAAATTTTTTAAAAGACAGCACAGTATTAGATAAAATCATCCAATCGATGCCCCAAAGCGAGCGTAAGCT
>JALUMJ010000125.1 GCA_027040375.1 Campylobacteraceae bacterium | reverse complement strand
GTTCCTTGTCATCGAGTAATAGGAAAATCAGGAAAATTGACTGGGTATGCAAGTGGTTTAGACATAAAAGAGTACTTGCTAAATCTAGAATCATCAAATTTACCAACATAATTCAGCCAATTTATGTCTTATTTTAGATAAAATGTCTTTATGATAAAAGATATTAAAATAGACACTATTGTGCCAAAAACTTTTGCAAAAAGAATCATACCATGCTTGGATGTGAAAAACGGAAGGGTAGTAAAAGGCGTTAACTTTGTTGGATTAAAAGATGCTGGTGATCCTGTTGAAGTTGCAAAACGATACAATGATGAGGGTGCAGATGAAATTACTTTTTTAGATATAACTGCTACTCACGAAAATAGAGATACCATAGTAAATATTGTTGAAAAAGTTGCAAAAGAAGTTTTTATACCTCTAACAGTAGGTGGTGGCATAAAAACACTTGAAGATATATATAAACTTCTTCAAGTAGGATGCGATAAAATAAGCATAAATTCTTACGCCATAAACAACCCTGATTTTATAAACGAAGCTTCAAAAAGATTTGGTTCACAATGTATAGTTATAGCAATTGATGCAAAAAAAAGTGCTGATAGTTGGCATGTGTATATAAATGGCGGAAGAATTGATACAGGACTAGACGCATTAGCTTGGGCAGAAGAAGCTCAAATGCGAGGTGCTGGAGAGATACTTCTTACTTCTATGGATTGTGATGGTGCAAAGAATGGATACGATATGGAATTGACATCAAAGATGAGCAATATGCTTGATATTCCTGTCATTGCAAGTGGAGGGGCAGGGACGATGGAGCATATAAAAGACGCTTTTTTACAAGGTGCAGATGCTGCCCTTGCCGCATCTATTTTTCACTACAAAGAAATTGATATAATGGATTTAAAAAGATACTTGAAAAGTGAAGGGATACCTGTAAGAATATGACAATATTAAGTGCGGGGGAAAATGAATCATTTGATTTTGCTACTCCTATAGGTATAGGGTTGATAAATAGCAGTATCAATCTTACAAAACTTATACTTGAAAAAGATATAAAATCACTACTTTTCATAGGAACTGCTGGAAGCTATGGAAATCTAAAGCCTTTTGATTTGCTAACTTCATATGAATCTACTAACATAGAAACTGGCTTTTTTGATGATAACTGTTACACACCGATTAGTAACAGTGTTAAAAGTATTAGTAGAGATGTTTCATGTGAAACAGCTAACAATACTTCTGTATTAGTCAATTCTAGCAACTACATAACTACTAACAAAAATTTATCTAACAAATATCTAAAATATGGATTAGAAGCTGAAAATATGGAGTTCTATTCTATACTAACGGTAGCTAATAAATTCAATATTCCAGCCTTTGGAATTTTTGTTATTACTAACTATTGCGATGAATTTGCACATAAAGATTTTAAGAAAAATCATCTAAAAGCACTAGAAAAACTAACACAATATGTGAGAAAACAAGTGAGTAAAACATGAGTAAACTTTGTATAACCGATTACACAAAAGAAGAATTAGGAAACATCATAAAGCCATCTTTTAGAGCAAAACAAATCTATGAGTGGATATATAAAAAGCATGTAAAATCTTTTGAAGATATGAAAAATCTTCCTAAGGATTTAAGGATAGAACTTGAAGCGAAATATCATTTTCAACCTTTAAAAATATCTACGGTGGAAGAGAGCATAGATGGTAGTAAAAAATATCTATTTTCTATGCTTGATGGCAAAACCGTAGAGTCTGTATTATTGCCTATGAAAAAAGAGAAAATAGGCAAAAGTGGAGAAGTTATCACTCAGGCAAAATATACTGTTTGTATATCATCACAAGTTGGCTGTAAAATTGGATGTGCCTTTTGTCTCACAGGAAAAAGTGGGTTTTTGAGAAATTTAACTCCAGCAGAGATAACAGCACAAGTTGCAATAATCAAAAGAGAAAACGGTATAAGAGAAAACAGAAGAGTCAATATAGTATTTATGGGTATGGGTGAACCACTAGACAATCTTGAAAATGTCAAAAAAGCAGTTAGTATATTTTCAGACCCAGATGCTTTAGCGATAAGTCCAAGAAGGCAAACTATATCAACTAGCGGTTTAAGTTCTCAAATAAAAAAATTGGGTGAGATGAACTTGGGAGTATT